>NZ_LUKY01000031.1 GCF_001881495.1 Candidatus Rickettsiella isopodorum
GCGAAGAAGTGAGTCATTTTTATCATCCCACACCACCACCAAGAAATCCCAATGGATTCTGGCAGCGCTTCGAACAACGTTATGAAAGTGTTTTCGAACATCGTGCGTTAATAGCCGAAGGTCGAGCGGCAGCTAATAGTGAAGTGATGAATGAAAGTTTAGGACATGCAGCAGCTAATCAACAAAACTACTTGGATTTAGGCTATGCCGACAGTAATGCTCAGTATGGAGCAGGCTTGATAGCAATGTCAGAAATACCTGCTACTAAAACTATTCGATTAGGAATTCAAGCAACAAGGTTTCTGGCTGAAAATAAATGGGGATTTTTTGAAAGAAATATCGCAGAAAAGCCTTTAAATTTAGTAGAAAATGAAGCAAGTAATCATATTAATGCACTACGTTTGCAACGATCATTTACTATTGAGCAAGCTAAGTCTATTTTTGATGAAACAGGTGGATTGTTGCCTGAAGTAATTCAAAGCTCAACTCGTTTAAAGATAAATCCGTTTCGCAATACGGAGTTAAATGAGGCGTTATCTGGCCGAGCTGGAAATTTATCTGATTGGCGTAAATATGTAACAGAATCCATTCCTAGTCCTTCTGGTAATTTTCGAATGCATTTTTATCATAATTCAGTTACTAATGATGTTTATTATGATATGGATTACAAAGCGGTGTTTAATCATGAAGGTTCATGGAAGCTCCCACTTTCACCAAATTTTGAATTTGAACCACCACGTTTTACGTTTTAAATTAAGGAGATAAAAAAATGAAAGTTAAATGTATAACTATCTACAATGAATTTACAAAAGAATATGTGAAAGAAAGTAGTTGGATAACCATAGGAAAAGAATATATTATTTTAGGAATTGAAATACGTAAAAATGAAGTTTCTTATCTCATTGCAAGTGATTCTGAACAGATGCCGGTGTTGCAAAATGCTATACAATTTGAAATCATAAATGGAAAAATTCCATCTAATTGGAAAATAGTACCTGATGAACTTGCATTATTTTCTATTCTGCCTAGTGCATGGTGCGAACCTGGCATCATGGAGGCTTTTTATGATCACGAACCTGAAGCATTAAAGATTTACAGACGTGAAGCTACTTTTATTTATCAAGAAGAAGGAATGCTTTAGAACGACATTTTTTTAAAATAATGAAAGTAAAATATATAAAATTTTGGAATTAGCTAAGAAATCATTTAGCTTTGCATAAATTTAGTGAGAATGATGCTGAATTATTTTGAAATAGAAAACAAAATAAATAAAGGAAATAGTATCTTTAAAGAAATAGCAATTAATGCGATCAAAAATTGTAAACCAGATATTGAAAATGAAAATTTTGAAAGTGCTACCCAGAAACTTCCGCTAATTCATAACTTTTTCTTTGGATCACCAGAAATATGGAACTCAGATTATTTTTATACTGTAGAATTATTATCGTATTTGGAGGAGGTTAATGACGCAAAAAGAATAAAAAAACAATTAGTTTATTAGAGGGGTTGGCTAGTAAAAGTTAATTGAGGCGAGTCGCGGTGCAGGAAGTATTACGCAAACAACGATAGACCAACAAGGGGACTCGAATTTAATTAACGATGCAGAATTTACTGCGACTACGTCGTTACCGTCGGTTATAAATTTTTATTTTCTTATCTGTAAAAAAGCTAAGAACAACGGAATTTATTATTGAAATTTAATTTATTTATCTTTATTTCCGTAAATTAAATAAGATTCTAGTTGGCGAAAATTTTTTCAAACTAGTGCTTTAATTTAAATTAAATTAATAGTATTATCTGCCCCCTTAGTATTTAAACAACAATAAAAAAGGAACGTTAAACCATGAAGAAAAAGCTAATCTGTTTATTGGCTAGTCTTATATTACTTTCTGCTTGCGCGGGAAGAACTCCAAATCCCATTCCTCTGCACCAACCCGGTGATGAAAGCCTTACCTGTAATGCTTTGAAACTGGAATTAATGAATAACCAATCTAAAATTACAAATCTCATTCCACAGCAAAACAAAATAGGGAAAAATATCGCGCTAGGTGTTGCCGGTGCGTTTATTATTGTGCCTTGGTTTTTCATGGATTTCTCTGATGCTGAACGCATCGAAATCCAATCCTATCAACTGCGTGATAATTGGTTACGAACTCTTTATATCAAGAAAAAATGCGGTGATTTACCTCCAGCCATTAAATTTCAAGATCAATAAATTTCGTAATCGTTCGAATATTTTATCTTTCAATCACTTGGGATGTTAATACATCCCAAGCTTTCAAAAATAATAATAATAAAGTAATCAATGTTTAATAATAATCGGGTTTTAAAAATATTTAACAGTCTAATAGCGATGTATATAGGTTTCTTCTTGGCGGGTTGCGTATCAACTATCCAAATGACACCTGGAGAAGCAAACTCTATTAAAACGATAGAAGTGAGTCAAAAAGTTATTCCTGCCAAAAGAATGTATTATTTAGATCAAAAACAAATATGGGCAAGAGCTTGTATAGGCGTTTTAGCTTGTGCAATCCCTTCTTATGATGAACAACAGATCAAAGAAGCAACGCTTAAAGAAAAAATTCAAATTACAGAAATCGTCAGAAATGAATTTATAAACCAATTAAAACAAACTGCACGCTTTAAAATTGCAAATAAAGACTATTCAGATGCTATTTTATATCTTGAGATTCGCATCTATGGTTTGACTATTCCAACAGGATTCACAAATAAATTAAAGCCAGTTTTAATGGTTGTGGGTAGACTCATTAATCATGATGGTAAGGTCTTATGGCAAGACAGTGAGAGTATTCGATCTTTCAAAAATTTGCCTGACTTTGAAGCGTCAGAATTGTTACAAGATCCACATAACCTATTTGTAGCTTGGAATGCTGCAGCCAAAGTAGTGTCCAAAAAATTAGTTAAGTCATTAACTTCGCTTCGTAGATGAATATTAAAATTAAAGAAAAGTAAAAAAACTTTATAATTTTTAACCTTATTATATTTCAGCTTATATCGACTGTGGCATTTGCACAGTCTCTTCCAAATTGACAGTTTTCATTATGTAACCTCCAATGATTTATGGCATCATCTAATCGTATGAATCTGGAGGTTACATTGCCCTTTTTATTTTGCGTAATATTTTTTATATCTAAAAAATATATTTTTATTAAAAATTAATATTTAATAAATTGATAATAAAAAGTGCTTATAATCATTGCTCTTATTATCCTGACGGAAGATTTTCCTATGTTAGTTAATTACGAAATTTTAACAGTGCGATTAAACCGTTACTTAAGTGAGCAATATCCTGATGTTACTACGCATACCGATATTTTTGAGCATGCTTTTCTGCGTTTTTTAGGTTATCAGTCTGTGCCGGAAAAATGTCTATTTAAAGATAATCAGCCTAACCATAGTTTATCTATTTATTTGAAAGCACCCTATAACATAGCGAATAGCGAATTTATCGATGCTTTACGAATCTGTGCTACAGGGGGCTTTTCAGCTATTCGCATTGAAGAAATTAATCCTAATTCAGACCAGGGATTTTGTGTTCGATTATCTATTCCTTACCCATTGATTGATGCTCATTTATCAGGGATATTTCAAAGTATTGATAAGATATTGGCCGATCCATTAAAAATGAATTTTTATTGCTATTGGAATATCCACGCTATAAAATTTAGATTTGCTTTAACTATGATGCGCATTGAAGAATTAGCCCGTGAAAAATTATTACACTATCCTCAGATGACCCTCGATGAGGTATGGAGCGCTATCATCCAAAAGGAAACGAGAAAAGATTTCAATGTAAAATTTTTAGAAAAAAAAGTATCCGTCGATGTTAATAATTTTCCAAAAATCACATTGATCTATGAGGAAAATGGAGAAAAAAACGAAATAGCGATGACTCGTGATCAAATAGTGACAACACTAGCGGGGGAGACTCTCGATAAATTTTTTATCCACGATATCACTTTACAAGAATTCATTACTCCAGCCGAGATAAGCCAATTTATTGAAAAAAAATATCATCGCTTTTTTTCTATTAATACAGAATGTCATTATGAAATCGATCTCGGCTATCACTATGCAGAAAGAAAGATTTTAGAAAAATACGATATAAAAGAATTATCGCGGCCCTATCGGCCTAATGGGGATGCACCAGAGAGAACTCAGATTTATGTTTATGATAAGGACAATTATCAGAAATTGTTACTTGCGCTTAAAGAAATAAAAGGCGAGAAGTGTTTTAATGAAAGGTGGCATCAATTAACTTATTATATTCATCATCAAATGTGGGGAAAACTAGATAAAGAATTAAAGTTTTTACTTAATTTGAAAGTAAAAATGGGAGTGGAGATAGATTATACGGAGTTGCTGATACGCTTGTACTACCATGCCAGAGATAATTTACAAAAAGAAGCCCAGAAAAATACAATTGCAACGATAGAAAAAGTTTGTAAGTCTTTAGTTAGCACGATGCCATTGAAAAGTGAGATGCAAAAAGAAATAGATAAGCTTTTATTTGAATTAACGCTACTACGTATGAATCAGCTAAAAACTAGTGATGAAACGAAACGTTTAGGTTTGAAAAAAGAATTATTTATTTATACACAGAGAATAGGTTTAGAAGAAAGTAATCATTATTTAGCAGAAATTGCTGGCTTAGGATTTGGAAATACTTTTTCTGAGAACGTTAATGAAAATCCCATTGCAGTACTTCTAGAGATTGCTGAGAAGTACAAAGTTGCTATCGAAGAGAATGCTCGTCTTAAAAGTGAAGGAGACAAGCCATCTTCACAAGAAGCTATAGCGAGTTCAAACATTAATAAAGTATCTTATTTCTCACGAAAATAAAATAGTTCTATATCTCTAGACTCGCTGATTTTATATATTCAGCGAGTTTTTATTCCCCCCTTTTTATTTTTGTATAAATTAAAATATTATGTTTTAATAAGTAAGTAATTATTTTGTTAAATAATTGAGTTACCTTTTTTAAAAGGAGTTAATAATAATGAAGTCTGCTCAATCAGCATCCAATAATTTTCTTGCGCCAGTAGCGAATAAAAATCAGTATTGGTGGGATGGATTAAAAAAAAATAATTCCTTTCACGCACCCTATTTTTCAAACATTCGGGTTCATCGCTCAGATGAAGATAATTTTGTCGAAGCAACTCGCCAAGGGTTTTATAATTATTGGTTGACTTTGGAAGAGGTGACTGATATTGCTCATTTGGAATACAATAATTTTAAAGATTCAAGTCAAAGACCCCATTCAGATTTTCAATCGTCTAATTCATTAGCCCATTTAATTGATAAAATAACGAGTTTTCAAATACGTGCTAAACAAACCAATACAGCCCGTGAAACGTTGATTTTTAATATTGGTTATGCGCACTGGATTACGATGGTTCTTTCTTATCAGCAAGAAAGGTTTACACTCTATTATGTCAATTCATTAAATTATCGATTACCAGCAGAAATCCAACAATTTTTAGAAGCGCAGCATATTTTATTGAATAATTTAAGCGAGTATTTATTTCAGGACATGAATAATAGTAATGTCGGGTTGTGGACTTTAGAAATTGCTGAAAATCTGAATACCATGTTAGATAAACATCTCAGCTTAGAAACGATGAAAGTAATCCTTTCTTATCTGCCTCATCAATATGATGCTAATTATTTTAACGAAAGAAGAAAAGTGTTAGCAGGAAAACTCAGCCAGTATACTCACTTTTTAAAGTTAGTGGGATCGTCGACCTCAGATCTTAGTCCGACCATTGATCCCTTTTCGTTTGCAAGCGTAGAGGAGCCGATGTTAAAAAAAGCGAGAATTGAATGGGAAGGTGAAGCCGTTAAACTTCGTTTAAGCTTATTTGTTGAAACCTATATAAGCTATACCTGTAAGATGTTAGGTGTTTATCATATCATCGCTAAAGGAGATAGATTAAGTTTAGAAAGCTTAAAAACCGAATTAAAGATAGGAGCAACCGCTGCGTTGTTAGGAATGACGGTAACTCAAGGCGTAGCAGGATCTATCCCTTCTTTGGTAGCCACAGTGAGATCAATGAGCGCGCATTATTATTTATTATCCAAAGATAAAGCGTGTAAAATTACAAAGGCTTTTGAAAATGTACTGTCGGGTGAGTTAAGTGGCTTATTAGCAGTAGTCGCAGTAGAGATTTTTCATAGCTTTGAAAGTCAATTTATGTCTGTAACGGATAAAGCGGGATATAAAATAGCGATAGAAAAGTTAGCAGAAGATGCAGCGGCTCGATCACTCAATTATATTATTGCAACTACTTCGCAAAATATTCCTCCTTTCGTTACTCGAGAATTACTCAGTACAGGCGTTATTTTAGGTCATTCAGACAACTTTTTTGACCCAAGCATTAAAAAAATGCGTTTTCGTGTAGCGGGTGCCAGTGTATTAGACCCGCACGGGAAAACACTGAGTACTGCTAATTTATATGAACAAACTGGTGTCCGTGTTTTTTATATCAAAACTCAACAGACACGCTTTTATAAGTTAAAGAAATTTTTTAATAGTTTTTATGGTTATCGTTTACTGCTGTCTTGGGAAAAACAAACAAATGGCGAGCTTAAAGAAACTTTTATAAAGGATTATCAGCAACAAGAATTGTCACTACCGCAATTAAAAAATCAATTTGAATATACGTTATGGAATTATCACTATGTTTTAAAAGATAATAGGATTGATCAAGAAGCAAAGGATATTTTAGATAAACTAAAAAAAACCGATCAAATTCAACTTCTTTCTCATGTCACTCTAAAAAATACACTGCAACCACAGGAGTCTATACTTTTTAACTTGAGAAAACCGATAAGTAATTTTAGTGGCAGGAAAGAGGTTTTACATAAGTTACACCAGTTATTAATATCAAACGATAATTTAGCTGTTATTTCACAGGGTTTGTCTGACTTAACATTGGATGAATCTGTTAGCTCAAGTACCACGGCAGCTCAAACTGCTTTAAGCGGCTTAGGAGGTATAGGAAAAACACAGCTCGCTTTGCGTTACGCCGAATTATATGCATCTGATTATGATAATAATGTGATCTGGATTAATGCGGATACAAAAGGTGACGTTATAAACTCTTTAAAGAACTTAGCTGTTAAATTAAACTTATCCGACAAAAATACATTGGGTACTAATAAAGAATTTGCTGAATTATTATCTGAAATTTATCAGTATTTTTCTAATAGAAAAAGCCTATTTATTTTTGATAATGTGGAAAACTATCAAGAGTTTGAGGAATTTTTACCAAAAAGTTTAATTGGAAATACACCGATTATATTAATCACTTCACGTTTTAATCATTGGAAGAATATATTTCAAGTCTTATTACTCAACGTATTTAATGATCAAGAAGCACTAGAATTTATAAAAAAAGAATTAAATATAAATACATCTCAGCAAGATGCCAAAATAAAAGAACTCACTAGATTAGTACAAGGTTTACCTTTGGCGCTGCAGCAAGCCGTTGCTTATATTACGATGCAAAAAAACGTTGATAGCTCCTTTGGAGTGGATAATTATATTGAATATTTTAAAACTAATGCGGAAAAAATACTTAATTTCAAATTTTCAGAATATAGTAATGATCCTTATTTTAAAGCAGTGTTTATTACCTGGGAAATTAGTTTGGGTACAATAAAAAACGTTAAACCTACTGGGAAAACAGCTTTAAATATTTTAAATATCATGGCGTATTTATATCCTGATAATATTAAAAATGATTTATTTTTAAATTTATATCCTCTTGAAGAGGTCAGCCGTGCCATTCATCTACTTAAAAGTTATTCCATGATTAATACAGGGAGTCAAACAGATATTTCTATAGTTCATCGTTTAGTACAAAAAGTGGTTCGTATCAATCTAGAAAAGCATTTTGTCGCGTTAGAAAAAAATGCTGAAAACATAATTTTTATCACACAAGACTATTATATAAATCATGATATAGGGTTACACTATATTTACTTTTTATTACACATGGTTAAGCACGATCACTTAGTTTCTCGCCTTAAATTAGGTAGTACTAGAAGCTCTGCCATCGATGTCTTTATTTTATCCAATTATAATATTGATTTAGTTTATTTTTACGATGCCGCGTACTTAATATTAACTAAAAAAGATTATGCTCAATTTATAGGAGAGGCTTTATTTTTATATATTAAAAATGGATTATTATTTTTTCTGTCTGAAACAATCTTTTATTTGGAAAAACAGTTAGAGGAAGGGTTGCTCACTGCAACGAATACATGGGCCATACTTGATTATCGTTACCGAACAGCTATTAACTACCCTGGCTGGTTAGCCTCATCCGATGATGATTTACAAGAAAGACAAATAGTCAGTATACATTTAACATTAGCGTTTCAAAAAAGATTTACTGAAAAATTCTCGATTTGTGAGCTTGGAAAACGTCAGTCTAGAGAGGTGAGTTGTCGATCCAGAGAATCCGATAATCAAGCGAATAAAATAGGCTTAATTCAACATCATTTACACTTGCTAAGACAAGCTATAAATTTAACATCAGAAAAATGGGTGAATAAAATTAATTTACCTAATTTTTTGCAAGAAGAATGGAGTCAGGTTGCGTTAAATCTTGAAAAAGGTATAGAAAATAATTTGTTGGCAGACGCGTTTAATAGCACGTGGGTATCTGAAGAACTATTTGCTTTAGCTGAAAAAGGATTGCTGGAAAAAAATTTATTATTTAATAGAACACAAGTGCCTACTACGCTTCAAACTAAAAAAATGACTCTAAATAAAGCTAAATCTTTTTTAACTCATGTTATGAAAATAACGAGGTCTTTTAGAAAGCGCGGTCCTTCTTCAATAGGTAATGGCTATACTGTTGCAAAGGAATTAAAAGATTTTAAAAAATTAAAAGCGCTCCAGGGCAATGACGCGAGTTCATCGTTGAGTGATTTAACTGGTTTTGCTCTATCAGAAACGGATAGAAGAGGTCAATCGAATCTTGACATAGAAACTTTTTTAAATCTTATCGAGGACATTTCACTGCTCAGCGAAGATGATCCAATGATCATTATCGATATTTGGAGTTGGGCAAAAAACAATATTAATCAGACTATTCGTCAAGTTAATCAGCTTGAGCGCTATGTACATCTTAATAAAGAAGAAAAGTTAACAGAAAGTTTACGTGCTTTAATGCACCTTAACCCTTCTGATTATTTGGAAGCTAAGGCCATTAATAACCAGCTAGTTAAAAATGCGCTAGCTTTTTTAAAAAATATAGACTCTATTCAGAATTATGTTTTTCCATCCGCCTATTCATCGTCACAATTAGTTAAAGATAATCAGATTTTTTTACAAGAAAAACAGTCAATTAAACTCGATTCGACAATGCCAGACAAGCTAACCCATGAAGAAGGCTATCTTTTTTGTTTATCGGGTATATTAGGGAATAAATCCTATGTAAAATCTTCAGAATGGGTTTATATAGAGCCTTATCCACCTTTTATGCACCCTAATTTAGTGACTACATACCTTTGTGAGGGTGCATTAGGGGTTGAATTGACTAAAAACAGAACGGGAAATGCGACGTTAATTGCTTTAGATACAGGAAGCGATATCGCTATTGGCGTTCCTGATCGGCTCAATATTTTTCTAGTTAATAATGGTGATAAAAATTATACAGGTGGACATGCAGGGAATTTATTCTTTATACAAGGAGATAAAATTAAGGGAACTCTAGAGGGAGGAAACCGAGAGAATATTATTCTATTAGAAAATTTTTTACCTCATGCCGCTTACATTTTATTTGATAAACAGGGTTTGCTCTGTGAACAAAGTGAAGCGATCGACCTCCATTGTAAAGAAGGTCTTCAATTGAAACATATTCAGCATGTCTATGGTAGAAAGCAATTAAAAGATATTGTTTTTGTCAGTGAAGGTATCGAGTATGTTGATGGTTTTTCTGGAAAAAATGAGGACGAATGTGATTATATTTATTTGACTCGTTATGTAACACGCTATTTGGAGCTAGTACTGAGACCTGATACCATTATTTATGCTTTTGACGATAATTTTTTATTAAAAATATCCTTAATAAATTATCGATTGAGTCAGCAAGTTGGTAATGTGTCCATACTCGTCCGTTCTAATGAAGCCATTGAACATCGATTTACTGTTGAATTTTCTTTAAATGAACTCGATAAAATAGTTTTTTCAGAGAATGAAATATATTTCATTTTTTTACATAAAAAAAATTTTTTTAATTTGCGCATTTCTGATCCATTTTCTAGGTTACTATTACGTACTATTCAATTTTCTTTTTCCTCTCAACAAGAGTTGAAATTAGCAAAGTCAAACTATCTCTATATTCGAGAGTTAAATACTTATACGGTTAATAAATTAGTAAACTACTATAGTACTTTTTCTCAGCGTTTACAGATGGTATTACGAATCTTTGCGGTGCCTAGCAAAATAATGCTGCAGGTTGGTTATGCTGGCCAACCGATCATACTTTATAATGAACCCTCGATAAAAAATTATTTAATCAGTCAAGGCGATAAAACGATCTACTTAATTAAGCCTCCTTTGAAAGTAATAGAATTTCCTATGCCTGAAATAGTCATTGTTTCTTTAGGTGAAAAAAATGCTTTAAATACATTAGATCTAAGTGAAGTATGGAAGCAAGCCCGGCGTATTTGCCCTAGGCAAAACATAACAACCGAAATAATTGAGCAGAATCAGAGTTTAATACTCAGTTTAAAGGTTGACTATTATTGGTTATCAATGACTGAATGTGCGCCATTAGAAAGTATTTGGCCTATTGTTACGATAAGATTACACAATGCGTTAATGGATAATAGTTACCAGAATTTAGAAGTTATTTTAGATAATAGTCCGCTTATCATTGCTTTCGATGAACGAATCCATTGGCATTTACAAGCTTACCCTTTGATTTTTGGTCATGAGAAAGCCATTATTATTCTCACTAAAAACGATTTCATGCCAGACGCTAATATTCTTGTGCTTAAAGACATGAATCATAGGAAATATAGTTTTTTTTGTCATAATGAAACAGATTTAATCTTAACCAATGTATTTGACCCGCTGACTCCAGTCGATGAATTTTGTACCGTCGTATACAGTCAATTTTATCAAGTACCCGAAATGCGCGAGAAGGTATTAACGACAAAACTGACTTTCCTTGATCAGCAAGTTATTCTCAAAAAAGAAGAAGAAAATATTATTAATGCCGCTCCGTTTGATTTTAATCAAATCAATTTAACTCTAAATAGACAAAAATTATTCAATAAAGAGCAATCAGAGGGTCAGGTACGGATTAGACGACAAGTAAAAACAAAACAAAAGCTTGCAAAAACTAAAAACAACCTGTCAAAAAAGCAGACTAATCGTCAACTTCACTTCAGATTGGGGAAATCAAATGTGAGCTTCTTTGATACAATAACTTCAGACACGCAACCGTCTTTTCCACTCGCTAAGCCCTCGCTTTCTTATAATGAGAGTTATTCGCATTCCAATGTTACTCCTTTTCTAACGAATAATACCGACATTAATAGTCAGTCAGTATTTTTAACTTGGATATATCATAGGCTATGGGGAAAAAACCCAAAATTATTAAACTTCAGACCTTCTGTCGAAATGGAAAATGAAAATCAGGTATACAAAGCGATTGATTATTATGAAAGATTACAGAATGATAGTAGCTATACTCATTTGAGACACTGAAATTTTCAATCATTAAAAAATGGGCCTCTAGTCAAATTTGCGTATATCGTTGCTCACTATTATCTATTTTTCTGAAGTCATAGGACACTTCACTCTGTATTACTTTCTTAACTGAGTAGTCTGTGGTTTTTCTTCTTCTAAGTCCTGTTCCTTTTTTTCAGGTGAATGTGGCCAAAATAAAAGATTTTTTGGTAAGTACTTAGAAAGATTTAATCCATGTGGCTGTTTGGATTTGATCGAATCGGATTGAGATGTATCATTAGGTTGATCTCCCCATTCAATGGTGCCATCAGGATTTCTATAAGCAAATAGGGGTTCTTTTTTTTCTTCTAAGGGAAATAATGATTCGGGTTGATTTTTTTTAAACTTTTTAAGTTTCTTGTTAGAAAATGAATCCAGTGTTGATTTTTCAGGATCAGCAAAATTTACACACATTTTTTTTTTTGCGCGAGGTAATGTTTCATTGAGTAGCTTCTGAGAGGTGAGTGTATTGTCGGCACCCAAGGAAAAATGTTGTGTTGCGGGCTCTTTAATCCGCTGCGAAAAACTGACATAGTCTGGGTTAGATAAAAAAAATTCATTATAGTCTACAGATGAATTAGGCTTATTGTGAGTTAGTGGCTTCTGAGGAGTTAGTGTATTATCGGCATCTAAGGAAAAATATTCTGTGGGTGATTCTCCAATCCTTCGCAAAAAATCTATATACAAATTGTTTTGTAGAACAAATTCAGCATAGTCTTCAGACGAATTTCGATTCAAGAGCGTTTCAGCAGCAATATTAGTATCTGAGAGAAAGTATCCTGTGGGTTCTATGGCTCCAGGCTGAATAGTTTCAGGCTCTCGGTTAGATAAACCAAGTTGAGAAAAATTTTCACATAAATTTTCATTAATTCTAGGCAATAATTCACACGGCCTAGCTCTTGATTTTTTAGGTTTTTTTTTTCGAGTTGATCTATCTAAATGGGAATATTTGAGTAGCTTTTCGTCTCCACAGCCAATATTGACATATTCTGGGCTAGGTACAGATAAACTTTTACGTGGCAGAGGCCGTGGTGGTTTTAATGGTTTTTGCGAAGCTAAACTATTTGCATGATCGAATTGTACATATTGGGTGGGTTCTCTTTCTGTATCAGTTAAATTAAATTCGGTGCTATTTTTAGCTAAAGCGTCAAATCCTTCTTCGAATTTATTTATTGTGTTATTAAAGTTTTCCATAATTAGCTTTCCCTCTAATTTTAGTTTTTTCTATAGCTGGGTTTAATTATAATACTTTTTTTAAAAGAATACTAAAAATTTAATTAAATCAACTTAAAAATTTTTTAATTATTTTTTGATTTTATTGATGACTTCATAAATCCAGCCTTTCTAATAAACTGCATATAGAAAACTTTAAAGCAAGACAATGTTAGTTTGTGCACATCACTTCATTAAAGAACCTTATTAATTAGCTAAAATTTAAATTAGCTGAGGTAATAAGTTGCGAAAATGAAACGCACCAAACTACAACGGAATGCATTTCTGACATATTAACTTGACTTGGAACAGGATAAACTTGGCTTCCTTGAAAGCTTTTTAATATCCCTATATCAATTTTTTTTGAATTTTTAAAAGCAGCATTGGTTGTGATGTTTCTAGCATCCGACAAGAAAACATGAAAAGCAGGTCCTGGACCCACTTTGAAATCCTTACCCAGAAGAACCTCGTATTGATTTTTTGATTTATAAACACTCACTGAGCCCTTGCCATAATGAGCCCGATCTTTAGGATTGGGATGGATAAACATGCCGGTTGCGACTTTGGTTTTAGTCTCGATATTGGCAATTTTTTCGTTTACCGTAGGCGGAGGAAAAATGAACGGATAGACAATAAGCATAGCGGTTAGTCCCACCAGAAAACCTATTACGCCGGCAATTAGGCTTCGAATACTGCTTCTCATAAATTTCTCCTAGTACATTTAATTTCGATTCATAAAATTACCGTACTTTATTTTGCCACTCATAGCTTAGCAAAATTCACAGGGGTTACTCATACTTACAAGAAAGTAAAGTAGCGCATTATTTGTTCGAATATCAGTGGAAGTGAAGGATGACAATCGTTTAAACCTTAGCTTCTAGAATTAAATAAGCGTTTATATTATAGTATTTATCAATCATTCGTCTAGGACGTTTTGTGAAAATCTCACTATTAGCTGCCAAACGGCTATAGTCACGAATTATTACAAAATGGCGAGTAATTTTTCCCAATCTTATCGATAAATCGAGCACTGAATTGTCCACTGTAAATATTTCCTTAAGATTCTGCGATAGGATGGGACTTGCAAACTAACTTTTAAGCTTTAGTTATTTCAACGATAAATAAAATTAAAGGAACTTTATGTTATGCATCATCCTCAAAAAAATAATCCTAATGACAATAATTTAGATGATCTGATGGGACAATGTGAATTTTTATAAAATAGTAGTGAAAGCGCATTTGTTACAGCTCAGGATTTTTTAAAGCCTTATCTAGGAGGGAAGTGTATTTGGCAGGATAAAGAATACGTCCTTGATGAGACTTTAATTAAACAATATTTAACTGAGATATTTTATTTTGATTATGAAACTTCTACTGATTCAGGAAGAACCACTGAGTTGGAATGGTTTACTGAATGTTTTCAAAAATGGATTAGTTAAAGATTGTTTAGATTTAATTGGAAAAATAAGTTCTTCACAATGGGATGATATTCTTCTTAAACACACTCAAGGCCACCTTTTTTTATACAGTGTTATTAAGTATCAATCGACACAAGTGAGTTTAGCATTAATTAACAGAGTGGGTTCATCGGTACTAGAACAAGTATTAGCTAAACTATCTGCGGATAAATTCAATTCGGTCTTAAAGACCAAATCTTCAGTGATTTGTAAAGCATTGTTAAAGAAACTTGGCCATATTCCTCATGTTCCTTTGAGACCAGAAGCTAAACTAGCTATCTACGCAAAAGAATTTGGATTTCGTCCATTTAATCTAACTAAATTCATGGCTATCGTATTAAATCCATTGGGAGTCATTAGAAAAGGAATAAATAACTCAACATTAGAAATAAAAGAACGTAGTTTGACAGGTGTTTTGAAGAAAATATGCTTATATCAATCACCGGAGGTGTTTATTGAATTTTTTGCCAAACTTTCTAAACAACAGCTTCAGGAAATTGTTTTACCTTTAGACTTACCGGAACTAGAAAAAAGTTTACCTTATTTTTTATTATCTAAAAACTTACATGTACCACCACTCTCTAATGCTTTTTATAATTATTTAAAAGGGTATCAACCGTTAAAAGATAAATTAAAGTCTCATGATGATCCGCTTTTAGCCAACTGTATCGATTTTTATTTTGAAGGAAAAGGTGACATACCACCGGAATTAAGGGGAGTATTTATTGCAGGATTGCGGGCGAAAGTTAGCCTATCTAAAAAGGGAATGGCTTTTTTAGAGGTTTTACAAGACACTATTCCCACTACTTCGATGTACGCTGTTTCGGATAATGAAACCCCTTCTACATCAAAGTCTGTCGATTTGAATCCCGACCCACAACACATCGGGAGATATGGCGTTTTATCTTGGCATCATTACCGACAACTTCGTATGCAATTCAAGCATAGGCGGTTGCAATCGGTATTGGATCAGCTATTCAGGGCTGATTTACTATTTAATGGTAGCGATGCCGTTTTTACTGGTTTTCTTAGTAATAACCTGGAATCGGCCGCTCGTAATGAGTTTGATGCAGTCCAACGAGCGTCAGTTTGTATTCAGGAATTCAAAGGCCTCCTAAAAATAATCAAACCAGAGGCGTGGCCGTTTTTTGTTGATCAATTAGAAAATTTAAACGAACGTCCTAAATTACGTAGGGAAGTTGATTCGCCTACGCATAAATTTGTTCATCTGACGGGCGATATCGTTCCTTATCAAAAAAAACGACGACAAAAAACCAACTATACTCATACCAAAAAAACTTCAACCACGTTGCTTTCTCCGCAAATGGCTACAGGTGTATTTGGAGAAAACCTGTCTAAAACTCGTGTGCTCGTGGGATTATTGTTTGATCTCGATCAATGTCATATAAAAGCCATGCTGCTTACAGATGCCTCAACCCTAAACCATGATTGGTTGGGTAATAAAAGAAATGTCAATAATTTTAAGCTTCAAATGGCGAATATTAATCAGACTGATTGGGGTTTGTTTTTGGAAGAGCTTAGAGAAAGGGCTCACCATAATGAAGTGTTAGCCAAAGTGAGTAAGGAAGCGATGCGTGCTATTGTGATTGCTCGAGATACACCGAAGGCTCGACATATCGCTATCGAACGTCACGCGGAAGTGATGGAAAAATTTGCTATCGATTTACCGATTATCTTTTATACTTCATCACTCCAGTCTTTGCGACATTATAGCTTGAGCGAGCAACAAGATGATCAGCGTGCTTGGGCAGAGAACTTAAAGGTGTGTTCACTTCGCGAGCAAGTGAGTAAATCAAATGTTTTAACCATTTTAAATAAAGCACTCAACAAAAATGATTGGCAACTGGGACCGTTGGGTAGTGGCACTCGGATAAAAAATAAGCCGGTACCCCGTACCGTTGTTTTTTTTGCAGCAGAGGTTGCTAAAGCCTATAAATCAGAGCAATCAGAAAATGCTAGTTACACATGGGTAGAAGCAGAACAAAAGATAAGCAACCTATTAATAGAAAAAACCACGCAAAGCAGATTTTTTCAGCCAGTGAATGGTCGTTCTAATGATACGGTAAATTTTTTCAAAGATTTACTTAAGGTAATTTCAAGAAATAGGTAGACTGTGTTAATCAAAAAATTTATTATCCGTAGTCGATAGTTTTAAATCTATACAGCGCAAGGATACGATGATTAAGTTAAATAAAGAGGAAAGAAAATTTTTGGATCTCGCCTATCAGGAAGCAGAAATAGGTTTGAAGGAAGGAGGTATTCCAGTGGGGGCTGTTTTAGTAGTAGGAGATAAAGTGGTTGCAAAAGGACACAATAAGCGTATCCAAGAGCAAAGTATGATCAAACATGGCGAAACAGATTGTATAGAAAATACTCATCGTAAAGTTTCTTCGACAGATTTACAACGCGCAACCCTCTATACCACCTTATCTCCTTGCTATATGTGTGCCGGCGCCATTCTATTAAACAAAATACCCAGAGTGATTATCGGAGAAAATAAAACCTTCGAACAATCTGAGGAGTGGCTAAAACAAAATCAAACAGAAATTATCGTCGTTAACTATGCAAAATGTGTCACAATGATGTTAACCTTCATCAAAAAAAATCTTAAACTTTGGGGGGAAGATATTGGTTTAACAGAACGACAAGTTTTAAATAAATATAAAGATCGGTTTCATCGGATATGAATTTTATTTTCCTTTCGGGATGTAGGTAGAGTTTAGATTTTGGATAATGCGATGCGTTGGTTCTGTGCGATTTAAGGTATAAAAATGAAATTCCTTAACACCGTTTTGCAATAAACTATGGCAAAGTTTAGTGACAAATTCAATGCCGATTTCTTGTAAGGAAATCGGATCATCGCAATAGGTTTTAAGATGTTTATGTAACCATAAAGGAATTTCTGCGCCACAAGCGGTTGAAAACCGCATGAGTTTCTGATAATTCATAATCGGTGTAATGCCCGGAATGATCGGGATACGAATAGAAGATTTTTCACAAGCTTCTATAAAACGAAAATACGCATCACTATTAAAAAAAAATTGTGTAATCGCACTATTAGCACCGGCTTCAATTTTACGTTTAAAATTTTCGATATCCATAGCCGGGCTAGTAGCGCGCGGATGAAATTCCGGATAGGCGGCCACAATGATATGAAAATAATGGCCGGTCATTTTACGAATGGCAGTAATTAATTCACTTGCATAATTGAATTCAATATTTATTGGCGTATTATCGCTAGGTAAGTCGCCTTGAATCACCAACAATTGTTTAATGCCTAATTGTTTATATTCAGTGAGTAAATCGTGTAAACGCTGATGAGTCATATTGACGCAGGAAATATGTGGTGTTGCAGGCATTCCATCGTTGACGAATTGCCGCACCACATTCAATGATTTTTGTTGTAGCGATCCACCGGCACCAAACGTGACAGAAAAATAGTTTGGTTTGAGTTGAGATAATTCCTGTCGTGTCTGATTCAAATCCTGGGAGCCTTTTTTTGTCTTAGGCGGAAAAACCTCAAAACTAAAACTAAATTTTTGACGTAACGGCATGCGAGATCTCCTTGTTAGCGGAGGGTGGGATAACAAGAAGAGCACTCTCCTCACGGAGGAATTTAGCAGCGCCGACCATGTTGCGTAATGCTTCAATTACTTCAGGCAAATGGCGAGTTTTTAGGCCACAATCAGGATTTACCCAGAGACGTTCAATGGGAATATAATGTAATGCCTGTTGTAGTTGCTGGATCATTTCCTCTTTTGAGGGAATGCGTGGTGAATGAATGTCATAAATACCCGGACCGATTTCATTCGGATAGGAAAAATTTTCAAATGCTTGTAAGAGTTCCATTTTGGAACGGGAACTTTCCAGCGTGATGACATCCGCATCCAGTGCAGCAATTGCTTCGATGACATCATTAAACTCGGAATAACACATATGTGTATGAATCTGTGTCCTATCTTGGACAACGCAGGAAGCAATGCGGAATGAAAATACGGCCCAATCTAAATAATTTTGCCAATCTTTATGACGTAAGGGCAAGGTTTCACGAAAAGCGGGTTCATCAATTTGAATAATCTGGATACCCGCTTTTTCTAAATCGACGACTTCATCGCGTAAGGCCAAAGCAATTTGCAAAGCCGTCGCTTGGTGTGGTTGATCATCTCGAACAAAAGACCAAGCTAATAGAGTAACAGGACCCGTTAACATCCCTTTGACCGGACGTTTGCTTAAGGTTTGGCTATAAGCGGCCCATTCAACGGTCATTGCTTGCGGGCGACTAACGTCTCCATAAATAATAGGGGGCTTAACACAACGTGATCCATAACTTTGTACCCAGCCGTTTTTAGTAAAAGCAAAACCATTTAATAACTCACCAAAATACTCGACCATGTCATTACGTTCGGCTTCACCATGGACTAAAACATCTAAATCCAAAGCTTCTTGTTGGACTATCACATCGGCGATTTGTTGTTTTATTTCTTGTTGATAGGTTTCATACGATATTTTTCCTGATTTATATTCTTGACGAATTTTTCGGATATCCGTTGTTTGTGGGAAAGAACCGATAGTCGTAGTGGGTAATAAAGGTAATTGTAACGCTAATTTTTGTTGTTTGGCACGCGAACTATAATCCGTGTTGCGTTTGGCAAGATCGTTGCTGACGGATTTAATCCTATTTTGTACCCAGTGATTATGGATACGCGGTGATGTTTTTCGGTTTTGTAAAGCGATTTGATTTTCCTGCAACAAATCCGTAATAGCGGGTTCATTTGCATTTAAAGCACGAGATAATAAAGCTATTTCAGCTAATTTTTGTTTAGCAAAAGCAAGCCATGTTTTTATTTCGGGATCTAATTTAGTTTCGTTATCTAAATCAACCGGTGTATGCAGTAAGGAACAACTACTCCCTATCCATAATTTATCACCATAAACTTTATGAATAGGACGTAGTTGAGTTAATATTTCATTTAAATCGGCGCGCCAAATATTACGACCATTGATCAATCCTAAAGAAATAATTTTATCTTTTGAAAATTGTTCTAAGCAGTGAGATAGTTGTTCAGGCGCTGTGCAACAATCGATATGCAAACCCTCAATGGGTAATTGTTTGATAAGGGATAATTGATCACTGATGGAACCAAAATAAGTACCTAATAAACAATTGACTTGATTGAAATTTAATGCTTGATACGTTTTAACATAGGCTTGTTGCCAATTCTGCGTTAAATCTAATACTAAAATAGGTTCATCGATTTGCATCCATTCAATCTTTCTGGAACGAAATTCAGCAAAAATTTGATTGTAAACAGGCAATAAATTTTCTAATAAGCTTAATTTATCAAATTCTGCGGGTTTAGTTTTTCCTAACCAGAGATAGGTTAAGGGTCCGAGTAAAACCGGTTTTACTCGATAACCTTTGGCGATGGCTCTATCGATAGCTGAAAAAAAATAATCGGTGCTTAATTGAAAAACTTGGTTTGAATTAAATTCAGGGACAATGTAGTGATAATTGGTATTAAACCATTTTGTCATTTCACATGCCGTAGTTTCTTTTACCTCAGGAGCTTGGCCACGTGCCATGCAAAATATCGTATTGAGATCAATTTTTTTATTCTCATCTTTAAAACGTTCTGGAATGACGCCTAACAGTGCACTATGATCTAATACATGGTCATACCAAGAAAAATCACCCACCGTAATGAAATCAAGTCCAGCCTTAGCTTGCATGTGCCAATTTTTTTCTTCAATTTGTTGACCTATCTGTTGTAATTCATCGATAGTTATTTCCATACGCCAATAGCGTTCAACTGCTTTTTTCATTTCTCGGTGTGCGCCAATGCGTGGTAAACCAAGTACATGGGATGGATTTGAAGAAATAGACATGACATTTTCCCTAAAAAGTTAAAAAATTATTCTTTAAACAATAAGAATGTTAAATAATCTGGAAAGCCTGTTTTAATGTTAGAGAGAAACTCTAATGCATTAAAACAGGCTA
Source organism: Candidatus Rickettsiella isopodorum (assembly GCF_001881495.1). Taxonomy (NCBI): domain Bacteria; kingdom Pseudomonadati; phylum Pseudomonadota; class Gammaproteobacteria; order Legionellales; family Coxiellaceae; genus Rickettsiella; species Candidatus Rickettsiella isopodorum. The sequence continues at coordinate 20,462 of NZ_LUKY01000031.1, forward strand.
ATTATAGGCGGCAAAAATAAGTAGAATAAAAGCAGCGCTTGTGAGGCGTGCTGAATAGATATGAAATCTTTAAAGTCACAACAATAGTCATCCATGACAATTCACTCTTAGTTGCTCTAACGACTAAAAATAAGTAGCGAAAAAAAACCACCGGCTAAAGCTTCGGTGGTTTTTATGACGCTTTAGCTAAACTTAATATAGCGCCAGCAAGCTGTAGCTCAAATCGGCGCTTATCAAACAAAGAAATTATAAATGAAAAATAAAAAGAATGCAAGATAATCTAGTTGGATAAACTATATTTTATTGAAAATAATCAGGATGATTTTTTAAATTTAATTCTTTCCAATGATCGGATAGTTTTAAGATTTTTATGGGATATTTTTTGTAGTTTGTAATAATGTCATGCTTTTTAATAAATTTAATGCTTCAAATAATTGATAATCATTTTTCACTAAATTATTGTTGTCAGTTGTGGATGAAAAAATAGTTTTGTCATTACCATTGCCATTTTTTAAATGGCCTTTTAACTCGGATTCATGGAGATAGATAGGTTCAGCAGGATTTTCAGCTAAGGAATTTATCTTTAACTCATCCAATGTGATATCAGGAGAAATACCTGACGCTTGAATCGAACGACCCGAAGGGGTGTAATATAATGCAGTGGTTAATTTAAGTGCAGTGGTCTCATCCAACGGAATAACTGTTTGTACAGATCCTTTCCCAAAGCTTTTTGTTCCTAAAATAACGGCGCGTTTGTTATCTTGTAATGCTCCAGCAACGATTTCGGCTCCGGATGCGCTCCCTTGATTGATTAAAACAATTAATCTACCAGCGTAGATTTGATCATTCGGTTTGGCAGTAATTTTCATATTGGCTTCGGATGATTGGCCTTGCGTGTAGACGATTACTTGGTTGTAGAGCATTTGCTTAGCATCAAGAAAAGCATTAGTGACATCTGCAGCAGAAGTTAATAATCCTCCGGGATTATTTCTTAAATCCAATACTAAACCCTTGAGCGGTGTTTTTTGTTGGTGTTTTAATTTTGCGATCATGCGATCTAAATCATGACGTGTGCTGGCCTGAAAACTATTAATCCGAATATAAGCATAATCAGGCTCTAACAAGCGTCCCTTGATGCTTTGGATATGGATAATACTCCGTTTTAAATTAACTAAGAGCGGTTTATGTAGACCGCGTCGGACTAACATCAATTGTATGGAACTGCCTTTTTGACCACGCATTTTTCTTACCGCTTCGCGTAAACTCAGGCCTTGAATAGGGGTGTTATTAATACGTATTATCCAATCTCCTGGTTTAATACCCGCTTTTTGTGCAGGCCCATCATCAATCGGTGTTATTACACGTAATAAGCCTTCTTCCATACCTACCTCAAGGCCTAAACCACTGAATTCACCGGTTGTAGCGGTGTGTAAATCTTTTAAATCGTCGGCATCTAAAAAACTAGAATGTGGATCGAGTCCACTCACCATGCCTTGCATCGCATTTTGTAGAAGCTCATGTTCTGAAGTCTTTTGGACATATTCATTTTTGATAATTTCTAATTCACGATTAAAACGTAACACATCTTGAGAAAGTTTATCTTCCGGAAAAGAGGGCGTTTTGGGTTGACTTGAAAAAAGTGAGATACTAAAACCTAATAAGGAACAGGTGAGGAAGAAAAAAAATAACGGTTTTAATTTCATACGAGCTTATCCTTTTATTTAGTATTTGTACAAAAAATTTACTCTTCCGAAAATCAGCGTAGTACGTGCCTCAATTGGCCCATTTTCTTGTCTATTCTATTTATAGTGTAATTCACTTTGATGAATTTGCGAGAAGAGAGGCAAAGAAATAGCTATTTTATTGAGCAATGAACGAAGTAGTGAAACCTAAATTATTGCAGTGTGAGTAAGCTTTGGCCGGTCATTTCTTTTGGTTTGTGTAAATTGAGTAAGGTTAAAAGAGTAGGGGCGATATCTGCCAAGCTCGGATGTTTGACTGGATTTATTTTCGCAGGTCGACCGATATAGATAAATGGGACGGGTTCATTCGTGTGAGCCGTATGAGCTTGTTGAGTCTTTTCATCAAACATGCATTCAGCATTACCATGATCAGCGGTAATAATGGCTTCGCCACCATATTCTTGCAAGTACATGCTAATTTTTCCAATACAGTCATCAATACAGCGTATCCCTTGTAAAGTCGCCGATAAATTTCCAGTATGTCCTAGCATATCAGGATTCGCAAAATTACATATAATAACATCATATTTTTTTTCTTTAATAGCCTCTAGCAGATGTTGCGTAATTTCGACAGCACTCATATCCGGAGTGAGATCGTAAGTACTTACTTTTTTTGAAGGGATTAAAACGCGGGTTTCATTTTTTGCAGGAACTTCATTTCCACCATTAAAAAAGAAGGTGACATGGGCATATTTTTCAGTTTCTGCAATGCGTAATTGCTTCAAATGATGTTGAGCGAGATATTCACCTAAACCATGACGTAAAGTTTGTTGCGGAAAAGCAATTTGACTGGGAATATCGCTTGCATATTCCGTTAAAGAAATAAATCCCGCTAAATGGGGTTGTGTGTGTCGATCAAAACCTGAAAACTGCGTATCAAGAAAAGCATGGCTCAATTGGCGTGCGCGATCTGCGCGAAAATTCATAAAAATAACTAGATCGCCATCTTGAATTTTTACCGGGGGTTTATCTGCATCGTGTATCATAGTAGGCGAAACGAATTCATCACTTTCACCTCGATCATAGGCCAGTTGCAAACCTTGTAAAGCGGTAGTGGCATTGTAACGTGCCTCACCTAAAGTTAAACAATCATAAGCTACTTGCGTACGTTCCCAGCGTTTATCTCTATCCATCGCGTAATAACGACCCATTAGACTGGCAATTTTACCCCTATCCAATAGTGCACATTTTTTTTCGAGATGTTTTAGGAATATGGCAGCACTTTTTGGCGATGTATCGCGGCCATCGAGAAAAGGATGCAGATAACACGATTTAATCCCTTGTTTAGCAGCTAATTCAAGTAAGGCATACCAATGTTGTTCATGACTATGGATACCCCCTGGTGATAAAAGTCCTATGATATGTACTGATTTTTGACTGGTTTGGATTTTTTTAAATCCTGCTAGCAAACAAGGATTTTTAAAAAATTCTCTTGTTTCTATGTTTTTATTAATGCGGCTTAAATCTTGATAGAGTACTCGGCCGGCACCCATAGTGAGATGACCCACTTCTGAATTACCCATTTGACCGGCCGGTAAGCCTACGGCCAAACCGGATGCATCCAACAGTGTGTGTGGACAGGTTTGCATCAGTTGGTCCCAATGCGGTGTATTCGCCATGGCAATGGCATTATGTTCTTTTTTTGTCCGATAACCCCAGCCATCCAATATGAGTAATAAGATAGGACGTGGATTGAGTTGAGACATAATGTTAACCTGTGGTTTTTTTAATGTAACGGGTCTGATGGTTGGGTTCAAAAAGGTACTCTTTTACTTTACGACGGTATTGCCATACCAATAAAAATATACCGATGATTTCAGCTAAGAGGGTTGCCCACCAAATACCATAGCCAGCAAAACCATAAGATAACGCGATAACCCCTAAGGGTAAAGCAATGATCCAAAATACTAAAATAGAAGTCAACAAAGTAAATCGTGTATCTTTCAAACCACGCAGTGCACCAAATAGAGCAAAGCGAGGGGCTTCAAAGAGTTGTACCAAAGCGGCTAAGGCTAAAAATTCTTTTGCTAAACGCACAATTACCGCATTATTCGGATCATGTAAATTAAAATCAATGGCTATCAGTTTTTCTGGAAAAACCCAATAAATTATTGCAACCAAAAACATAAAAGCACTGGCATAAAAAATACCGACATACGTCGAGTTATTCACTGCTTTTTTATCATTTTGACCCACACTATGACCGACGCGAATAGTAATACCCTGAGCCAATGCAAACGTCACTATCGAAAATAGCCAAAAAAATTGTAGCGTAATCTGATTGGCACTCAGTGTATCTGCACTAATGCGGCCCATCAATAAACTCATGGCTAGAAAAAAACCGACTTCGAAAAAATAGGTTAAACCCATCGGTAAGCCGACTTGAAAAATTTCATAGAGTCGCGGAACTATTTTTTTCCAGCGAGGAATTTTAAAATAAATGCGATAACTTTTATTTAAGCAAAAATAGACACTAAATCCTAGCGTGATGATCCAAAAAGTCATTGCAGCCCCCCAACCAATTCCAGCAATACCTAAATCAGGAAAGCCAAATTTTCCGAACATCAAACTATAGTTGAAAAAGATACTGAGTGGAACAAATAGCAAACTAAAGGTTAAATTGGTTTTGGTTCGGCCTAAACCGGCAACAAATTGTAACAATACAGTAATAATAAAATCAGGAATGATTGCCCACGTAAGACCATGGAGATAAAATTGGGCCAATTTAACTGTTTCAGGTGCTTGGCCAAAAAATAAAAATAGCGGAGAAAGATTCCATAATAATAGCATGGCCGGCAACATTAAAACGATAGCAAGTAATAGGCCAGCGTAAAATACATAGGATATCTCAGCATTTTTTTTTGCACCATAATACCGAGCAACTAACGTGGTGATCGCTGACAGTGTGCCCCAAATAATTACCATTAATGTCGTGAATACCCAGTTCACTAAGGCCCCAGCCGCTAGACTTGTTGCACCAAGATGAGCCAGAAATATATTTGAAAAAAAACCGACTGATGTTTCGATAATACCGCTCATAATCAGCGGAATAGATAAAACTAGTAGAATTTTGCTTTCTGAAAAAAAAGCTTTGGAATAATAATGAACGATGGGCATGAGATGAAAAATTTATATTTGACAGAGGTTTCTACCATTTTGGCTAGATTTAAACCTAAAGTCTAGGAAATTATCCAAAAATAACGCTTTTACCGCGTTAATTTTCAAACTTTTCGACACTTTAATTTTTACTTAAGTTTTACTTGCTATTATTTAAGTGGGATTAATTGATTCGCTGTTCCGAAAGAGTTAATAATACATGAGGTGTTTATGTCCAAGATTACCAGCCTTCATCCTCAAGCTAGCCGTATTTTAGATGTATTTTTCATTGAAATTGACAAGCTTACCCTAAGCGACTTTAGCCAACGCCATCAACTTCTAAAACAAACTAAACAATTATTTAGGGATCTCAGTAAAATAGGTGAAGAAGAGTTTGCGGAGATTTTTAAATATAATTATTTTAATAGTAGTGATGAGAAAGATAATGAAAAATACCAAGAAGTCTTATCTTTTATAGCCACTTGTATTATCGAAAAGTATTCAGAAAGTGATTTATTACGCTATTTTTTAACACAAAATTTATCTCAAAAGGAAAATAGGCCTGAATATTTTGATCATGCTTCGAGAATCGCTTATTGGTGCCAGCTAATAGGTTACTGGTTTCGTCAATTATCCAATAAATCCATCTATAAATTTAATCCCGAAAGCAGTTCACTGGCTGATTCAGTGAAACATATTAAAACTTCATTAAACAAGAAGTCTTATGTTGAAAATAGTGTGGATGTCGATTTTAGAACGTCTTTGAGTAAGGTGCTTGTAGAATTTGAAAAGAAGCTGATCAATTCGCAATTAGAAGGTCTTGCAAATGAAGGGATTATTGAACGAGAAAAAAGCGTTGCAAGAAGGGAAGAAATACTATCCCAAAAAGAAGAATTACTCTCTGAAAAAATAGAGGGATTAGCGAGGTCTGAAGAAAATTTACAACAAAAAACAGAGTTATTGAATGATGAGAGAAAGGATTTAGAAGAAAAAAACAAAAATTTGGAAAAGGTAATAGATGAATTAAAAGAAAAAATTTTAGCTTTGAAAGAAGTTAAATTAAGCGATAGAAACTATCTACACTTTCTTGAAGATCAGAGTGTTCAATTGCAAGAAGAATTGGAAAAGCTCGTAAAAGAATTGGGTGTTTTTCCTCAAGCTTCACAGAGTACCAAAGCCAAAAATGAAGAGTCTTTTTTAGCAAAACCTAAGCTTTGTAGAAGTCAAAGCTTTGCATCTTTTTTCCCTAAGCACCAATCGAAAGATGATAATCAGTCCAATTTAGGAACGGCAAAATCATTCGATTGTGTGTCAATGAAATAACCAGCAATACATCTAATAATTCTTTTTTATTGGGTGTATTTCTCCTCGAAATTAAATTTTAATTACGCTCTCATTGGGTTGCTATGTATTTTGTATAACAAAAATAAACCGAACAGGATCATTGGAATAGATAGTAATTGACCCATGGTTAACCAATTGTCAGCAAGGAAACCTAATTGTGGATCCGGTTGGCGGAAAAATTCCAGTCCAAAACGGAAAATACCATATAGAAGGGAAAACCAGGCTGAAACGGCCATGCGCGGTCTTTTTTTACTCGAATAAACCCAGAGGATAACGAATAATACGACGCCCTCAAAAAAGAACTCATAAAGTTGTGAGGGATGTCTCGGTAGGCCGCCAGCACGTGGGAAAACCATCCCCCAATGCACATTAGTGACTCGGCCCCATAATTCACCATTGATAAAATTACCAATCCGACCCGCACCTAATCCTATTGGGACGAGAGGAGCGGCAAAATCGGTAATATCAAAAAAGTGTTTTCCTGTTTTTCGACTAAATAAATAGAAAGCGCATAAAACACCTAAAAGACCGCCATGAAATGACATACCGCCTTGCCAAACTTGAAAAACAATCCAAGGATGACTTAGAAAATTAGGTAAATCATAAAACAACATATAGCCGACGCGGCCACCTAAAATAACACCCAGCGCGGTGTAAAAAAGCAGATCACTGACTTGATCGATAGTCCAACCGCTATTCGGTTTTTTAATGCGATAAATGGCCAGTAACCAAGCACCTATAAATCCAACGGCATACATAAGGCCATACCAATGAACCTTGAGTGGTCCTAGGCTAAAGGCAATCGGATTTATCGAAGGGTAGATCAACATAATTTAATCCTGATGATGAGCAATGGTTGAGTATTGCTGGCTATAGTGTGTACTGTGAAGTATCCAATCAACAGTGGCTTTGCCTATCCCTCGGTAGGAGGGTAAAAAAACCACGATACCGATTAATAATAACAGGGCTGGGGGTATTCTTTCAAAATGTATACTCTTTTGTTGTGAGTATAATTCAAAATTCCTTGTTAAACGATAACGCAGCCAAAATATTAAGCCAATTAAACTAATCAAAACTAAAAAGTAAAGTGAGGAAACTAAAAATATGCGCAGCACATTGGTCGTATTGATTTGAGCACTATCAAATAAACTAATTGGGATATTACTAAAAAAAATGCAGGCCATTAAAAATAGAGGCAAAGCGATAGGATAAACCCCTTTTTTTGCTAATTGCCATAAAATTAACATCGGAATACTCAATAAAGGAAAATAATATATCCAACCCAAGGGGGAAAGCAATAACATGCCGACAATGAGGACTGAGAAATCAAGATCCACTTTTAGTTTAGTAGGCATATCAACCGATGGCCGTAAAAATCGAATGATGGCAAGAAAAAATAATCCAGTAACGAAAGGATAAAGATAGATAACGAGTCCAGGGACAGCGAACAGAGCAACATTACTTTCTATGCCACCCCCTAAGCGCAATAAAAAACCATAAAATGAGACATTCCAACTGGAAGCGGCCCATTTTATTTGTTGACAGGCATGGTAATAAGCGACATAACTCTCTAGCCCTAAAAAAAATGCTGCAATTAAGCCACAACTGAGTAATGTGACCAAAAATGCACATAAGCCGCGCCATTCTTTACGCATCAGAAAATAAAATAAAAATAAACCAATAAAAGGTTTTAAACTGCTTGCTAAACCTAAAAGAATAGCAGCGCGGATAATTTTTTTATCACGCGCGGCACACCACCCTAATACTAATAGCGGAAGCAACAATAAACTGACTTGACCAAATTGTAAGCTCACAAAACTAGGAAAATAACTAAATAAGGCGATTAACAACAATAATCCAGAGGATGCCGAAAAAGTCTGTCGATCAAGTTTTTGTTGCAATAATAAAATTCCTAACGCGCCAGCGATTATCGAGAGTGAGGTCCACAACACTAAAGCATGGGGGTAGCTAAGGTAGGCTAACGGAAAGCTCATGAGTGTAAAAAAAGGTGGATTTAAATTGCCACCTAATTTAATGAGTTTGGAGTGTGTCGGTTTAGTTTGGATAGTAGGTGAATCGCTATTTAGTTTATTTTTTACAAAATAAATCGGTGTGTAGATATTTTTTCCTTGGATAAAAAGTTGCTGAGAATGATAGAATTTTCCAAAGTCACTATAGAGAATATTAGTTTTTCCCAGTGTTAACGGATAAATAAAGTTAAGTATCAATAGGATCCCAAGTAGAATGACTCCACTGAAAAAAAGTAGAAAATGATAAGTTTTTTTAAATGGCATACATTCAAGTGTGAAGCGTAGATTGTCAGGGCTTAAGCGCTTTGTAACGATGACTCAATCCAGCAAGTTGCAGTTTATGCGTGAGTTGTTGTGAACTCTTGCTATTACGTAAAGGTCCAATGACGACTTGGTAATAATGGCGTTTATGTATAAAAGTGGTTTTTACATTGACCGGAGAGCGAGTCCATTGTTTAACTAACAAGGCGAGTTTTTGTGCCGATGCGCGTTGTTTAAACAATCCTAATTGAATATAAGGGGCTTGTTTTTTTTCTGGATAATAACCAGGATACTTTTTTTTGTGTAGGGATTTAGAATTTGCCGCTAAACGTGTAATACCCGGTGTAATGGCAACGATGGAAACCGGTGCGGTGCCTCTGCCGATCATATCCAATTTTTTTGCCGCCGCATAAGAAAGATCGAGCAAACGATTATTAACAAATGGACCCCTGTCATTGACTTTGACAATGATTTTTTTTCCATTACGGAGATTAGTCACTTGTAAATAGGTGGGTAATGGCAGCGTTTTATGGGCTGCAGTCATGCCGGCTACATTGTAAATTTCACCATTTGAGGTTTTAAAATCATGAAATTTCATACCATACCAGGAGGCAATCCCTCGTGCATGATATCCTTTAGCGTTTTTCATGACATAGTAACGACGTCCGAAAACCACATAGGATTTTGGGTTACCTCGTTTACTTAAAGGTTCTGCTTTAGGTATCGCATTAGGAATCCGATGAGTATTGATTCTAAAACAAGGTGCTTTATCTTGTCTTAGATGGTAACGATAATTAGTACTACTGGAGGTGGAGGAACAAGCCCCTAGAGACAGTGTCAGTAAGCAGAAAGTAAGTCCAGAAATAATTCTAAAAAATAAGCGTCCTTGCTTAGCATTATTTTTTATTAACATGGCGTGGGTGCTCTTGTTGATGGAGATGATGGATTAATTCGCTTAATTGAAAAACCGCCATTGCATAAAGTGAGCTGGAATTATAGTGTTTAATGGTTTGAAAGTCATTAAATCCCAACCAGTATTCATTACCCTGCTTGAGTGGTAGTACAATCAAAAAGGTCTTAAGGTATGAAGGTATCTTTTTTTTAGCGTAAATGTGATACTTTTCAAAATCTTTTACGGTGAAATTCTCTTGCGACTTAGGTAAGTGGAGTAGCGCTGTGGGTGAAAATCGCGCTGGAATAGCGATAGGATTATTTTTGATCCAACCAAAGGATTTTAAGTAATTGGCAATACTAAGAATAGCGTCATCGGAGTTATTGATGAGATCACTATAACCTTTATGAGTGGCATCTACCGAGAGATGGCGGTAGTTGCTCGGCATAAATTGTACTTTTCCGATAGCGCCTGCGTAAGAACCTTTAGTGACTTTTGGATTTATAACGGGATTTTCTCGACTCAGTAATAAAAACTGCTCGAGTTGGTGTTTGAAAAAATTCGATCGGCGCGTATGATTGAAACTTAAAGTACTCAGCGAATCAATGACGCGGTATTTACCAGTGACCTCGCCATAGCGAGTTTCGACACCTAGAATGGCAACGATAATCGACGCGGGAACGCCATAGCGTTTTTCTGCCTCAGCTAAGGTTTTAGCATGCGCGTCCCAAAATTTTACGCCCATTTTCGCTCTTTTCGTCGTGACAAAAATAGGTCGATATTCTGACCAGGTTAAACGTTCTTTAGGTGAAATAAAAGAACTAATAATTGAGCGATTTGATTTGACGGTATTGAAGAGTTGTTGCAGTTGTTTACGATCAAAATGGTATTTTTCCACCATTTTATCAATAAATAACCGTACATCGGGTTTGTTGGCATAAGCGGTACAAGAAGTCAGAGACAGTGTAACTAATAACAGCAAAGCAAGTAAGTGACCACGCGATCTTTTGTTCTTCATCATGTTGCTTTCCTTAGTTACCGACTAGTTTTCTATGTGTTTGGATAGACATTAGAATACCAAAACCTGCGATTAAAGTAATTAATGATGTTCCACCATAACTAATCAAAGGTAATGGTATCCCCACTACAGGTAATAATCCGCTGACCATCCCGATGTTAACGAAGGCGGCAATAAAAAAACTTAAACTTAATCCTCCACCCAGTAAACGCGAAAAAGTATCTTGGGCTTTCATACTGATATAAAGTCCCCGTGCAGCGATCCAGAGATAAAGGCTCAAGAGTACGATACCTCCGAATAAGCCAAATTCTTCACCACAAACGGCAAAGATAAAATCGGTGGTATGTTCAGGTAAAAATTGTAAATGGGATTGTGTGCCATGCAGCCAACCTTTGCCAAAAAGTCCACCCGCACCAATGGCAATTTTTGATTGAATGATGTGATATCCGGCACCGAGTGGATCTCTTTCTGGATTCAAGAAGGTGAGTACACGTAATTTTTGGTATTCGTGCATAAAATGCCAACCAAGCGGAGCGATGATCAACATGAGTAAGCCTCCGAGTAACAACCAACGGCCACTCACGCCCGATAATAAAATAACGCTAAAACCTGATGCAACAATTAATAAGGCCGTTCCTAAATCCGGTTGCTTAATCACTAATAAGGTAGGGACTGCGATTATAATGAGCGCGATGAATAAATCGAAAAAAGAAGGCGGCAATGATTTATCATGTAAATACCAGGCTAACATCATAGGTACCGATAATTTCATCAGCTCAGAAGGTTGGAATTTTAATAGTCCTAGATTCAACCAGCGTTGAGCCCCTTTACCGACAACGCCTAAAATTAATACCGCAAGAAGTAAGCCAAAGCTAAAAATAAATACCCAAGGCGCCCAAGCACGATAAACAGACGGTGAGATTTGCGCTAGCATCAACATGGCAGAAAAAGCAATTATCATCCGCAATGCTTGTTTGCCGATAATGACTAAATTTTGATTACTCGCACTATAAAGTATAATTAAACCGATGCAGACTAGACTGAGTAAACCGATTAACAAAGGTTTATCCACTCGAAAAAACTGCGATATTTTTTGTAATGAAAATCGTGGACGGTGTTTGCTTATTGCGAGCATAATCGCAGCCTAGTAAAAGTAAATAGCTGTAGTATAGAATAAAATCTCCAAACTTACGTTAAACTAGAGATAAAAAACGGGTTTGTTTAGGATAAGCGTGTCGATTTTTGGCTAGGTGCTGCGTTTGCGTAATCACTAATTCGATGTACAATACCCAAGTTTTAAGAAAAGCAGCTTTTTTTATTGATAATTATGTCAACACTCTCTATTTCTATTGCAAAGTTTAAAAGTTTTAAAAAACGAGCGATGTGTTTGGTCATAGGGTTTTTTTTCTTTTTGAGTTTTGTTACACCAGTTTCGGCATTAACGTTTGTGTTACCTCCTCATGGAGAGGATATCGTCGGGCATGTGCAATGGACGCAAGCATTACCCGGTGATACATTTAATAAAATTGGTCGGCGTTATGATATGGGTTATTTTGAATTGGTAGAAGCAAATCCAATGATAAATCCTGAGCATCCAGAGCCGGGGAGCATTATCGTTATTCCAAGCCGTTTTATTTTACCGCCTAAGCGGCAAGGTTTAGTCATTAATTTAGCTGAATTACGTATTTATTATTATCCACCACATCGTCATGTGGTAATCACTTACCCTGTTGGAATAGGTCGTGAGGGATGGGATACTCCTTTAGGTCCTTCATGGATTGCTGAAAAAATGCGTAATCCTATTTGGACAGTGCCCGAATCAATACGTAAGGATCGCGCGAAAGAGGGTGTCTATTTACCCGTAAAAGTTCCGCCTGGTCCGGATAATCCATTAGGAGGTTATGCCATGCGGCTTAAACAGGCCACGTATTTAATTCACGGTACCAATGACTCGCAAGGCGTCGGGCGGCGCAGTAGCGCAGGATGTATTCGGCTTTTTCCAGAAGATATAGAAAGTTTATTTGCACAAGTGGCACGTAAAGAAAAAGTCACGATTATCGATTTACCTTATAAATTCGGTTGGGAAAAACATAGACTTTTTTTAGAAGCGCACGTACCATTGCAAAAACAACCCTTATTTAATCGACTAACGGCGAAAAAACTGCTTCGAGCAGCAAATAACTCAAAAGCTGCTAAAATTCAGTGGCAATCGGTTGAGCGCATTAGTTTACGAGAAAGTGGAATACCGCAAGTTATCGGATATCCTACGACACCTTTAGAGCATGTTGCACCGCAGCGTCGTCAAAAAAACAAAAAAAATACGTGATCTGTTATATACTCACTGCAATGTAATTTTTGGCAAGTACCGCGAAAATGATTATCGGAGTGTATTAATATACAGGGAATTGCGAGTTGAGCGCCTACAGACAAAAATTCAAGGTGAAGAATCAAGATCATGGGTAGTCAATCTATCTTAATACGACAGTGAACATTTATGCGTTGTGTTTCTTTTTGTACAGCAGCTAATTATAAATTAAGTCTACTCGCGGAATTTTTTCGTACTAAGCGTTATATTGCCAAATTATTTCGTAATGTCCTGTATGTGACTAAGCAGGATAAACCTATTGATATCTTTTTCTTTAATCATGGTTGTTTTGTTACTTGGAATCTCAGTAAAAAACAAGAGAAAAAATTAATCGAGGATATTAAGCCTTTTTCTATCGATCCGTTAGAAAAAATCGAAATGGATCTCTTTATTTATTATCTCGACAAAGAAACGCGGCTTTTTCCTCATCAACGCTTTAACGTCGATGTCATTACTTTAGAAAAGAATGAATCAGATAATGTGCAAATTAAACTGGCTATTTCTTATGGTTTAGCACAATCCATAAAATTAGAATCGTATGAAGAATCAGTGAATAAAACGGTTCTTGCGAATAGCCATTTTCCTAAAGAATTAGCCCGCTATGGCAAAATTTCTCTATCACGTTCCGAAATTTCTAAACGCATCGGTGAAATTTTCTTGACACGAAGCTCAGTCAATCTGAGTAGCGAGTATTTAGATGTACCTGAATATTTTTGGCGTTATTCGAATCTCGAATCTTATTATGAAATGACTGAAAAATTTTTAGACATCCCAAAAAGAGTAGCGGCTTTGAATCATAAACTGGATGTCGCGCATGAAATTTTAGAGATGTTAAATAGCCAATTACAACACCGTTATTCCAGTATCTTAGAATTTGTGATCATTTTATTAATTTTTATCGAAATAGTCGTGCAAATTTTACAACATGTATGAAAGAGTGTTTCTTATATATAACGAATAAACATAAAATATTTATAAGGGCCTCTAGCAAAAAACTAGAAATATGCTATTTTATATAATCCTAACCTTCTGTTTACTCCTTATATATTTAGAGGAATATGAACCATGGCTAAAAAGTTAGCTAAAAAAAAGTCCCCAGTCACTAAAGCACGTAAAAAAACTAAAGTAACATCGGCTAGTAAAAAACTAGCGGCTGTGAAAAAGTCTTTTACTAAAACTGAATTGCTCCAATGTTTAGTAGAAAGTACTGAATTACCTAAGAAAAAAGTTGCTGAGGTTTTAGAAACTCTACAGATGATTATGCATGCGCATGTAAAAGCCGGCTGTGCTTTTGCACATCCTGGCATGTATAAAATCACTGTTGTAAAAAAATCAGCAACTAAAGCACGTAAAGGGATTAATCCATTTACCGGTGAACCGACTACTTTCAAAGCAAAACCTGCGCGAAAAGTGGTAAAAATAAAACCATTAAAAAAACTCAAAGCGGCTGTTTAGAGTTCTTAACAAAAAAAGGCGCATTAAGCGCCTTTTTTTTACTCGATTAAAAAGATTAATGATTATTGAGCCATTTTTCTTTAAAAGCAGCTAAGCGGCTTTTTGTTCGCTCAAACTCAACACTTAGTCGGCCCTTAGCATAAATATTCTCGATAGGGTATGCCGAGGTGAGGATAAGCTGGCTATGGGCATCATAAAGAATATCAATTAAATGAATAAATAATCGGGCAAGATTATCTTCATATTCACCGATAGGTTTGACGTCACTGATCAAAATAGTTGAAAAACGTTGAGCAATGACTAAATAATCCAATTGGCTGCGCGGTATCGCACAAAGGGAGCTGAAGTCAAACCAGACTAATCGCTCGGTACAACCTAAATGTGAAATCAGACGACCATTAATCATTAGTGCTTGATAATTAACAGGCGCTTTTTTGCTTAACTCATTAAATAACGCGTGTACTTGTGATGGCTTCATGACCCACACGGGGCTATTTTCTGCTTGGGCCAAATGATTACGCCGATAATCGATGGCACTTTCTAAATGAAAAATACGTAGATGTTTTTTGATTAAACTAATGGCAGGTAAGAATAGTTCTCGTTGCAAGCCATTCGCATATAAATTGTCAGGGGATGTATTGGCAGTAGTGACTAATACAATTCCTTCGGAAAATAAGGCTTTTAACAATTGCGTGAGCAACATCGCATCGCCAATTTCATGGACTAAAAACTCATCTAAGCAAATAACGTGAGCTTCTTTACGTAGACGTTTAGCAATAGGCTTTAATGGATTTGAGGTTCCCTGCAGTTGTGCGAGCTCTGCATGGATGCGATGCATAAATTGATGAAAATGATAGCGAGACTTAGCAACCGGTAAATGATTATAAAACAAATCCATTAAATAGGTTTTACCTCGCCCGACATCGCCCCATACATACAATCCTTGGATAGGTTTTTTTTTGCCTAGCCATTTTCTGGGTGTGATGATTGCATGATACACGGCTTGAAATTGTTGCATGGCTAAGGCTTGTTGTGCATCCTCTTCCAAAGTTTGATGTAATACTTGTTGTTGGTAAGCAGTTAAAGGTGTCATTAATGAGTTTTATTTAATAGAGTGGCTAAGCAATCGCGTAATTCTATGAGATGGCCATGAAAGAAATGTGTCGCGCCATGAATTTTAATCACTTCTGGAGGGTGTTCTAAGGAGTTTACCCAAGAAAATACCGCGGTAGGTGAGACGACTTCATCTTCATCACCCTGTACCAGTATCCAAGGACAAGGAAAAGGGGGAAGTTCTTTAAAAGGAAAATTTTCAATAGGGGGTGCAACACAAATCAATTGTTTCGCAGGCCAAACCTTTGCGGCGCGTGCCGCTACATAAGCACCAAAAGAAAAACCCGCGAGCCATATCGCTCGCTCAGGACAACTTTCTTTCAACCAGGTGAGTATGGCCAATAAATCGTCGGTTTCGCCGTTGCCGTTGTCATATTCACCTTGGCTTAGACCGACACCGCGGAAGTTGAAACGTACGGCAGCAAGCCCTATGCTGTTAAAGCAACGCGCTAAGGTATAGATGACCTTATTGTGTAGGGTGCCGCCAAACAAAGGGTGTGGATGGCAAATAACCACAAGGGTCGGTGGATTTCGTGGTATTTCAGGCGAGGTGATCATTACTTCAAGTTGCCCAGCGGGACCGGGTAACAACAATTTGGCTAGGCGATCAGTAGGGAAAGGTAGCGTGTTGGCCATGTTATACTCGTAGTGGTTAATTAATAAAGGCTTATGAAAAGAAGTCATTATTATTTAAGCTAAAATTTTATTTATTTTAAAGTGCTATTAAACTTATGCAAGCATTGAGCATCCAAGGTCTCAGGAAAATCTATAAGAATGGAGTTGTTGCGCTTAAAAACATCGATCTCACTGTTGAGGAAGGCGATTTTTTTGCATTGTTGGGTCCGAATGGTGCTGGAAAATCGACTACCATCGGTATTATCGCTTCACTCATTAATAAGACGGCAGGGACAGTTAAAATCTTCGGACATAGTATTGATAACGAATTAGAATCCGCTAAATCCTGTATCGGCATCGTGCCGCAAGAACTTAATTTTAGTATCTTCGAAAAAGTGATCGACGTGATTGTTTATCAAGCCGGTTATTATGGTGTGCCCAGGCGTTTAGCAAAACAGCGCGCGGAACGGTATTTAAAAAAATTAGATTTGTGGGATAAACGCAATCAAATTTCTATGCAACTTTCGGGCGGTATGAAACGTCGCTTGATGATAGCTCGCGCCTTAGTGCATCAACCGCGCTTGCTGATATTAGACGAGCCTACTGCCGGTGTCGACATTGAAATACGGCGTTCAATGTGGGAATTTTTGCGAAGCATTAATCAACAAGGTATTACTATCATTTTAACAACGCATTATTTAGAAGAAGCAGAATATCTATGCAAAAACATCGCCATTATTGATAAAGGTAGCATTATAGAAAATACCAGCATGAAACAGTTATTAGCGACTTTAAATATGGAAACCTTTGTGTTTGATTTAAAAAAACCGTTAGTTGAATTACCACAATCGCCATTTGGAATGCGTTTATTAGATAATGTGACCTTAGAAGTCGATGTCGCTAAAGAACAATCACTGAATAATTTGTTTGGATTTTTAGAAGGACATCATATTGAAGTGACCAGTTTACGCAATAAAGCGAATCGTTTAGAAGAATTATTTTTGAATTTGATTGCTGCCAATAAAAATAAATAATAGAGCGAATAAAGTTTCAATCATTGAATCAAGCCAAGCTAAAGTGAGACAAATTAAAAAAGATTAATTATTATGCAAGCAAAAGTCTACTGGATCGCATTTATTAGTTTGTTACGCAAAGAAATTAAACGTTTTTTGCGTATTTGGGTGCAAACCTTATTACCACCCTTGGTGACGATGACGTTGTATTTTTTAATCTTTGGAAATTTGATTGGCCAACGTTTAGGTAATATCGAAGGTTATAGCTATATGCAATATATTGCACCGGGTTTAATCATGATGTCAGTAATCACCGCAGCGTATACCAATGTGGTGACTTCCTTTTTTAGCATGCGTTTTCAACGCAGTATCGAAGAGCTGATTGTTGCACCGTTGCCAAATTATTTACTCTTAGTCGGATTTGTTGCAGGAGGGGTTGCACGTGGCTTATTGGTCGGTTTATTAGTAACCGTTTTAGCCTTATTTTTTACGCAGTTACATGTTACTAATATTTTTGTGTTGTTGGCTATTGTACCAATGACCGCTATTTTATTTTCGCTAGCGGGTTTTACCAACGCCTTATTTGCCAAGACCTTTGATGATGTCTCTATTGTACCGACATTTGTGTTAACGCCATTGACTTATCTCGGTGGTATATTTTATTCCATTGATTTATTACCAAGCTTTTGGCGGCATTTATCCTTGTTTAATCCGATTTTGTATATTGTGAATAGCTTTCGTTATGGCTTATTAGGTATTAGTGATATTCCGGTCATCTCGGCCTTAATGATCATATTTTGTAGTTGTGTCGTATTATTTTTTATTAACCTTAATTTGCTGAACCGTGGTAAGGGCATCCGTACATGAAATCCGGCGTATTACTCATTAATTTAGGGACGCCGTCCGCACCGACGCCCAAAGCGGTGCGTGATTATTTAGTCGAATTTTTAAGTGATAGACGCGTGGTGGAAGTACCGGCGTGGCTCTGGCAGCCATTGTTGAAGTTAGTCATCTTGCCCATACGTGCACGACGTTCAGCAAAACTGTATCAAAGTATCTGGATGGACGAAGGTTCACCGTTAGCGGTGATTACACAGCGTTTAGCAGACAAAGTTCAAACTAATTTAGGTAAAGAATACAAATTAGTGTTTGCTATGCGTTATGGTAAACCGAGTATTCACGCTGCACTCAAGGAATTACTCGCTGCGGATGTCTCATCTATCACCATTTTACCGTTATATCCGCAGTATTCCGCGGTCACCACCGCAAGTTGTTGGGATCAAAGCAGTGAATTTTTTCAAACGTCACGTGTTGTTTCGAATCTAAATTTTATTGCATCCTATTTTGATCATCCACTGTATATTGAAGCGCTGGCCAATAAGCTTAAAGCACAGCGAACAGAACCAACTAAAAACAGCTATTTACTGTTTTCTTTTCATGGTTTACCACAACGGTGCATCGAAAAAGGT
The DNA here is from genome assembly GCF_001881495.1 of Candidatus Rickettsiella isopodorum. Taxonomy (NCBI): domain Bacteria; kingdom Pseudomonadati; phylum Pseudomonadota; class Gammaproteobacteria; order Legionellales; family Coxiellaceae; genus Rickettsiella; species Candidatus Rickettsiella isopodorum. The sequence continues at coordinate 38,875 of NZ_LUKY01000031.1, forward strand.
GATCCTTACCAACAACATTGTTTTATGACGGTACGATTACTAGCAGAACGCTTACAGTTATCTGTGGATGATTATCAAGTGGTGTTTCAGTCGCGTTTCGGTGCAGCCCAGTGGTTAAAACCATATTGCGATGTGGTGTTACAAGAACTTCCGGCACGTGGCATAAAAAATGTCAGCGTCATTTGTCCTGGATTTGCAGTCGATTGTTTAGAAACCTTGGAAGAGATTTCTAAACGTTATCGAGAACTGTTTTTAGCTGCTGGCGGTGAACGTTTTAATTACATTCCCGCATTGAATGATTCAGCTGAACAAGTGAAATTGCTAGCAAGTTTGGCGCAACGTCCCATTAACGAATGGAGTAAGGGATCCCATGAAAAGTAATGAAAAGGCGTATCGCGCACGATTACGTGAATTATCGGATCGTATCGTGCAAGCACAAGATGCGATAAAAATTTTAGAAAGCATTAAATGGGGGCCCGAAATACAAGCCGATTTTTTTAAAAAGAAATGCAAACAATTACCCAAAGTCAATGCGGAATATTATCAGAAAAATAGTTTGTCGTTTGATATCTGTAAAAAACGCGAAGAATTTCAAATTTTAGAACGGGATATTAATCGCGAAGTTGGCCAATTCAGTTCGATCGGTCGTATTATGTTGCGCATGTGTCGAGAATATCAGGATTTGTTGAATTTATTGATGGCGCGTGGTACCCCTGAGTTTAGTGCCTTATCCAAAGAATTATATGGCAGTGCCGATGATGCTTTTTATGTGAATGCACCGCGCTTAAAGGATTTAGTACCCGTCGTTTCACAAGCACTGATGAATATTAAAGACAAAACCCAAAATGAACTGGATGAGAAACGTTATGACAGCCAACAAGCGATAGAAATTCTGAATCGACGTTTATCAGTGTATTTTAAACATGCAGGTAAAGCAAAAGATTGGGTGATAGTCAGTGATGGGATTGTCGCCGATGCGGCGGCCGGTTCAGAACGGATCAAGGTACGCAAGGATGCCTTATTCAGTGAGCGTGATTTACGAATTTTAGAAGTGCATGAGGGGTGGGTACACATGGGTACCACACTGAATGGGATGCGGCAACCGATATGTACTTTTCTCAGCAAAGGTCCGCCTTCGGCGATTGCCAATCAAGAAGGCCTGGCGATCATCACGGAATTATTTCTTTTTGTTTCCTCACCCATGCGGATTAAGAAATTAACGGATCGTGTCACCGGGATTGCCATGGCGGAAGAGGGCGCTGATTTTCTGCAAGTGTTTAATTTTTTTCTAGAACAAGCGCATACGCCGGAAGAAAGTTATAAAAGCAGCGTCAGGATTTTTCGGGGTAGTTTACCGAATTTAGGCCCGTTTACGAAAGATTTAGTTTACACTAAAGGTTTTATTCTAATCTATAATTATCTCCGTTTGGCGGTTGAGCAAGGTTTAGTGGATAGAGTTGATTTGTTATTTGTCGGTAAAACTAGTTTAGAAGATCAACGCTTATTAGCCCATTTACTTGAAGAGGGATTACTGGTTAAACCGCATTTTATGCCGCATCAGTTTCGTGATTTAGCCGCATTAAGTTGTTGGATGTGTTTTTCCCTGTTTTTTAATAAACTGGACTTGAAAAAACTTGCCATTGATTATCGAAATATTTTGCAGGGCTAAATCGATAGACGAAAAAAAGCCTGCATTGCAGGCTTTTTTATTTACCTCTATTATGAGTTTAATAATGAGCGAAATATCTGAGCGTTTTCACTGTCTTTTGAGCTTCCTGTTGAGATGACTGAACTTTCTTCAGAACTAGAAGAATGTGTTTTAGAATCTGAAGCGGATTGACAGCGATTATCAGAAAACTGTCTAGTTCTTGTAGGACGTTGATGGTTTGACATATTACTTTCCGCAGAAATTTTTTGAAAAAATTTCTGGTTACTTAAAGCTTTTTTCGCACCACGTTTTTCTCCTTGTTCAGCTGCCTGTGATGTACTATAAGTGTTAAGATAAAGCTTAGTTAGACTCAAGGGAAATTGAATCTGCCCCATTATCTCATTTAAATAATCTTTAGTTTGATCACTACCAGCAAAGCTGTTACTCGCAGCTATAATGTAACCCTCCGCTCTGCCTAAATTGCTCTTCATGTTATTAAACATGGGTTCCATTCGCTTAAATACATTGCCTAATTTTTCCATTGCAGAAGTATAGAGGGCTTTTGTTTCTTTTTTCTGTTCTGAAGTATGTTTAGTTTCAATCCTATATTTTTTGTAAGCATTACTATGATTATCTTGTAAAAAACTAACTTCTAGACGACAGAAATCTCGTTCCCGTTGTATTATTTGTAATACCTTAGATTTATCTTCTATGATTTTTTGATAGGTGTCTGCTACAGTGGGAATGGTGTCAGAATCTATTTTAGCTCGAATTTTTTCTATGTTTTCATTCAATGAGTGAACCAGGTTCTCAAGTTTGCTTAAGATTTCTTCTGATTGTTTTTTTATCTGAATAAAATTTTCCTCTGTTATATATTGATAGGTTTTTTCAAGAGTTTCTGTTTCTGCAATTGTTCCATTAATGGCTATAACCCCTTTTTCTGTATTGAGTGGCTCCATTTCAAAGCTTTTCGTTACCTCAGCTGCTTCTAGGTCAGAATGCCGATGCTTGGCAGGAAAGAGCCGATTCAGGCCAAAATACGTGAGTGAACTTGCTGTAATGGATGTGCCGATTTGAATACCGGTAGCCAGCGGATTTTTTATCACGCTGACAGCCGTTCCAACAAGAGGAAGCGTATTTTGTGCGATTGATCTTAGTTTGAATCGATTTGATAACAGCTGCGTAAATTCATTGATTAGTTGCAAACCTAGACTGAAACCAACGCTACTAATAAAAGTGGGAAGTGCTTGTAATAGCAGGTTGTTCCACAACTGCTGTGCCTCTTCTTCATTACCTTGATTAATAGATTCTTTTATTTGAAATAGTATCAATGGAAACGTGGCAGCAAGTGATGCATGAGCAAACAGGCTGCTATAGAGAAGTATCGCTTTTGTTGTCGATTTTTGTTCTTCTTGTTGAGAATACTTAACAGCAAAATATTGGATGATGCCGTTTAATATACCCGATCCGGCTCCATGGGCTGCCGATGCGCCGAATTCGATTGCAGAGGAGGTAACTTGCGGGGTATGAGCGCGATGATCTAAATTCGTAAGAGCAGTCGAGTTTTCTGTCAGCGTACTATTATCAAATTGTACGGAAGGTTTTTCAGCTTGACCGTGTGTAGCCATAGTGATGAGAGGTGCGATCGTACTATTAGATGTCTGTAACGTTTCATTTGTATTAACCGGAATAGCAGTTATCTGAGGGGGAACTATAATTGAATCTTTGGGTCTTAAAGTGGTTGCAATCACATCGTTAGAGGGTTCATTTTCAATCTGGCTATCTAAATTTATTAAGCTTGCTGGTCGGCAGCCCGTTAAGCCGAATAGTCGTTTACATTTACTGTTTAAATCGCGCTGAGTAATATTTGGTTTGAAAAAAAAGGATACCGCATCATTTAATTGATGAGAGTCTAGCTTGTCAGAATTCGATTTAATAAGTTTAGAAGCTGCTGCTACCGCTTCGGTCTTATAATTAACCGATTTTTTATGGTATATGTGACCCAAGCATTTAAATGATAAAGTTAATATTTTTGGCATATTACAAGCAGCAGGATTTTTGCTACACACTTTATTTACACTTTGAATGATATCTATAAAATCGTGATAGCCTGTTTCCAAAGCCTCTTTTCTATCAATATTTCGAGCTAAAATACTAAATAAATGATTACCTATGGTATCGTTGAGGCTCTTTAAGTCCGACGAATTATTAAGGATAATCGCTTCGTATAACTTGCCAAATTGCTTTAGAATATGAATTTGACTATGTAACTCTTGACTATTATTGTTATTTTTTATGATGTTAAATAGAAAAGAAGTTAACTTTTTTTCAGCTTGAGCAAAGCTGGAATCCAGATTGTTTTTTTCCTCTAGGTCGTTAATTAAATTTTTTATCATATTAAAAGCAATAGAACCTAACTTGAGAAAGTTAAATGTAAATTCTCTATTGGTTTTTAACACATTGTTTAAGAAAACCAAAATATGAATAGATTGCATGCGATCAAGTGTATGGATATTTTTATATATTTCGTTTTCAACTTGTTCAAAATGGGTGAAAGACGGTTTTTTATTAGAGTAATTTCCCTGAGTTATGCTTTGAAAAAGTTGAATATTTTCCGTCATGGGTCGAGAGCATTTAGCAAGGTTTAATAAATCCTGGCAATCCGATTGTATAGCCGCTTCATTTTTATCATCAAATTCATTTAGAAAAGTATAACCTGCCAGTTCTTTATCTTCAGTATTAAAATTACTTAACGTTTTTGAATGAATAATCTTAGACGCTAGTTCAGGAATTTTATCGTGAACACCTTGAAACTCCTCTTTTATTTTGAGCTTAAAACCAAACTGACCTAAGCTTTCAAGAAAATCCATTATGTTTTCTTTATTAGCAGTATAATTCTGAGAATTTAATTTCTGTATGACAGTTTCACTCAGTTTACTTGTATCTGTAACCAATGTATCGATTCCTTGCGGATCACCCGATGTAATACTGATTGAATTATTTTCACCTTTTTGATGTATAAGCTCAGGCGCTGCAAACGCTGAAATGTTATAGATGTGTAGTAAATTGGTTACAAACTTCAGAAAACTTGAAGACGTGACAATATCATTTTCAGAAAATTTGCTATTTTCATCGGTTATTTTAACCTCATACAGCGTGCTAAAATGATTAACTAAGGAAATTAATTTCTTTTTTTCTTCATTAGCCATATTAGTTTTATTAGCTATATGTTTTGTTAAGAAGTTTAATAAACTATTAAGACCGCCTGTTTCTAAATTTTTTTGCAAGTCAGAATGGATACAACTATTTTTTTCATCAGAATTAGAATCAGAAGAGCATTTAGAATCGTTGTCTATTGTACGTTGATTTGGATGATTTTTAATCCTGCTCGATTCTAATAGAATATCATCTATCGCTAGTTTAAAAATAGTTTCGTCAGTTAAGCGGGGATATTTTTCTTTAGTAAAGGTTCCATCAAGGATGTCATCAATAATCGAAGAGTTAGCTGTCATTTAACACCTATAAAAAAAGTAAAAAAATGATCCTCATCGTAAATGGAAAAGCTTAAGAGATCCTTAACCCCAAAATAAAGTTACTTTTTATATAATAAATATTTTTGATTTACAAAAGAAACTACCCTAACCCTCTTAGCAGACTAAGATTAAAAGTGTATGAATAATAATTTTGTTATCAATTACTTTAATACATAAGTCAAACTTAAGAAATCCTTAAGATTCGCTACCTATGCTGACACTGTATTCGTCTGATCGGGTCTTAAATATTTTTTGATCGAAAGGGTTAAGCTTAATCAGTGAGGTTTTCCCAAGCGTAGTTAAAACACGGAATCCCTATAAGAAAAAAATTATTTGAAGATTAAGTGATCACACTTATTTTTATACAAATATAAAGGGGGTTTTGCATGCCTGGCATAAGAATTAAAAATAAACTCAATTATCAGGAAAAAAAAGGGCTTACTGATCTTCTGACAGCGACAGAAACAGATTGGTATAAATTTTTTGATAATATAGGATCATTGATCGTTGAATATTCGCAATCTACTCATTCATCCAATAAAAAAATTAAACGCTCCATTTTTTTTAAATTTTTAAAAGCCGCTTTTTCAACGGATGCAATTAAAACCTTAACGGATAAAGAAAAAAATACACTATTTTCATTAACCGAAACTGAATTAACAGATAATACCTATGATTTTTTGAATATTGATGATCTTAAAATGTTGTATGAACGTTTTAATATTTTTTTGAGAGTGAAGCATGAAAATTGGGACGAAAAGGTTTTATCACTGATCACCGAATATGCTGAACGAATTGTAGACTCTAGAATTCGCTTAGATAAAAATATCGATCAACTTGATTGGCATTTTAGTAATTTCTTTTGGGTGTTGAATGTTAATTTTAGCCATTATGTAAAAATAAACAGAGATTATTTATCGTTTAAAAAAGTCTTTGATCCTTTACAAAAAATGAATAACGAAATTCGTCGTTGGGATTCAGATTCTATTTTTTCTTTCCGAACGGTGTTAGGAACTTATCGTATCTTACGTACCGACTTTAAAGCGAATAAGGAAATAAGCCACTTTTTGGATCAAACGACTAAGAATTATATTTCAAAGATAGTTAAATTAACGGAGCATCAATGTTTTTCTTTGACTGCGAATGAAATTAAAGAATGTGCTTATATCGAATATGTCAAAAATTTACCGGATTTTGAAAAAAACTTATTGACTCATTTATATAAAAAAGTGGATAAACAATATGTTTTTCCTAATGAATATGTTTATCAAAAATCGATATTCAACGTGACTATTTCATATCAAAAGCTGACAAAAGATGAAAAAGCTATTATTAATCAAGCTATTTCAGCAACGTATTCACGTGTACAGAAATTAAGAACAAGGCTAACGATTGAGTTTGAAAAACCAATTAAAGATCAAATTTTTAGATTATACATTTTTAAAACAAAGGAGGAATATGTTAAGTATGGACCTTTATGGGGGATCAATACAGCAGGTGGCGGCTATGCACAGGTACGTTCCCCTTCTGAAAATGATCTTCCCCTGATTTATTTCCGACCTTTGTCTGATAACGAACAATGGCATGAAACCTTTATTTATCAACAAAAAGGAGATACTCGAAATGGAGCTTTTAAAGAAGGGGGTAATTTCCGCAATTTAGGTCATGAGATTCAGCATGCTTTATTTTATGCCTTACTGGGTCAACAAGGATTACATTGTTTACCGTCATGGATGGTAGAAGGAGCCGCTAATGCTTTAGGTAATGAAAAGTGTTTTAAAGAAGAAGCGGAGTATATTAAAAGCTTCCAGGATAGACTCCCTAAAATAGAACGTATTATTAACATGAGTTATTCAAGTGGTGGCGATTTGTATTATTTTGGTAGTGCTTTATTTCGTTTTATCTTGGAAAAAAATCCTAGTTTGTTAAAGGAAATAATAAAAAAGGCACAGAATGAAGCGTCTATTCATGAAATCAATGGGTATATCAAGGATGGATTGAAAGCGGATGAAGAAACGTTTAATGATTGGTTAAATAAAATAATCAATGATTGTTCACTGAGAGAGACAAATAATCTCATTAAAGAAACGAGAGTCAATGATCTGTCAGTCCAATATAAAGAGGATTTAAAGAATAATCGAGAATTATTAAAATTTCTTCAGCATAAATCAATTGAATTTGTGTTTAATGATACTGTTTTTAACTTAACCCATGATGAGATAAGCCGCCATTCTAGAGATAAAACACGACAAACAATTTCAATGAGTGACTATGATTGGTTTAAAAGTGCGTTAGAAATTTATGTGTTAGATAACAAACTCACTGATCTTAATCTATCTCAGGAAAAAGAGACGATTATTGAAAGCTTGGTTGATTCTAAAGAAGGTCAATTTATTGGGCGAAAAATAGTAAAGATTTACATTAATGATGCAGAGCTCTCGCCGGAATCTAAAAAAATTTTAAAACCCCTTCTTGAAGAGTTTGTTTTAGGAAAATACTTTAATTTAAGTAAAAATTTAAAACGATCCTTTAATCGGGAAGGTGAAATCAGCCGAGCGGCGTTAACAAAAATTTTGAAATCAAAATTTAATCGCGAATCAACCTGTAGCCAATATATTGAAAATCAATTGTTTAGTTCCGTTGGGATGTTATCCGATGCGCCATCTAATTCTATTAGAATAGATAAAGCCATCTCAAAGCTTTATCAAAGAAGTTTAAATAAAAATAAAGCGTTAAAGAAATTTATTCAAAAATTCGGACCCATTCAATTGACGTTTAGTGATACTGTTTTTGTATTATCGATCGATGATTTAAGCCGTTATGATCTTGCAACAACACCACAGCCGATTACATGGGGAGATTTCCATTGGTTTGAAAGTGCGTTAGAAATTTATTCTATCAAGAATTACTTACGTAAAAAAAGATTAGATTATACTGAAAATAGAATAGCGGAAATATTGGATGTAGAGCTTGAATATGTTTCTAATCGCTGGATTAGAAATATTAATTCTGACGAAAATGACTGTTTTCGTTTTATGATGCAAAAATTTGTTTTATCATTCAATGTAAGTAGTGTTTTAAAAAATCGGCTTAATCAACTGAATGACAATCCTGCTGATAATAAGGGGTCTACAAACCAGCCATTAGTTATTAATGAGTCAATTTTAGGCGCGTTAACCCTATTTATATCGAATTCCAGTTTAATTTTAAATGCCTTAGTATCAAAGTCCAACAAAATAAGCCATATGAATGATGATGCTTGCGAGGAAAATAATAGCGATATCAATAGTTCTACGGGTTTACTATTAGGAGGGGCTTTTTTGGGTGTGGTATCGCTAGTGATAGCAGGACTTTCTTTTTGGCAATATCGAAGAAAAAAAGCAACTCCTACTCATTCAATGAGTCTAAAAAAGGATCTTCCTTCTGAAGTTGAAAAATTACAAGACTACCAAGTAAAACTGAACGCTTTAAAAGAAGCTATTAAGCGTAAAGTTTCTAAAGATGCTTACACTCTTTTGGAAATAGACTTTTCAACGATTAAAAATAATATCGAATTATTAATTCTTAAAAATAGAGAAGGTTTGAATCCAAGCAGTTTTTTTAATCGAGATCAAGAAAATCATGAAGAATATCAAAAAATATTTATAGAAGTGTTAGCTCTTTTAAAAAAGATAAAGGTGAATTTATTGGAGTTAAAGCTTAATTCCTTATATGACAAAGCGAATAATATATTAGTTGAACTAAGAAGCTTACATCCTCTTCCACAGGTTAGTGGGACGATTGAAGAGCAACCCTTAATGTCCTCAAATCATCTAACAAGCGGCAGTAAGCAGCTGGAGGGTAGCGAAATTGTACGCTATATTCCGTCTTTTTCTAGTTTTAGAAAAATTTCTTGGTTTATGCCAGAAAGGGCTGATTTAGGCTTCCCACCTCCTCCCTCAGAAGAATTGGAGAAGATGAATGATCGAAATAATGAAAAAAATGGACAACAGCCTATTTATGCAAATATTAGAATAGGGAGAAATTAAGGGGATTTTTTCATGAGAAAAAATACAGTTGTCCTAGAACAGGGTCGCTTATTTTGGAACTTAGACGTAGAATAATCACTTTTTAAGTGATGTCAGTGACGCAACAAAAACTACTCAGTATCTATGAGTGTCTGCTCAATCAATACGGTCGCCAGGCATGGTGGCCGGCAGACAGCCCTTTTGAGGTGATGGTCGGCGCAATACTCACGCAAAATACTCATTGGTTGAATGTGGAAAAAGCGTTAATTCTTTTAAAACAGCGAGTGCATTTAACACCCCAGGCACTCTTAAGCCTATCGACAGCCGATTTAGAAAGCTGTTTAAAGCCGAGTGGTTATTTTCGGATTAAGACACAGCGCTTACAGAATTATTGTCGTTGGTATTTAGAAAAAGGGAATTACAGCGGCTTAGATCAATTAAGCACAACCGAGCTGCGTGAACAATTTCTTAAGGTACAAGGGATAGGCCCCGAAACGGCTGATGATATCTTACTCTATGCCTTTAATCGGCCAGTTTTTGTGATTGATGCGTATACGCGACGTTTATTGCAACGCTTAGCTTTGATTCAAGGTCACGAGACGTATGAGGAGTGTCGTCAGCTATTTGAAACACAGCGACCAAAAAGTGTCGATCGGTATCAACAATACCATGCACTGATAGTTAAGCATGCCAAACAGCATTGCAAAAAAACTAAACCGGTTTGCCATACTTGTCAGTTAGAATCGATTTGTTTTTATAAATAGCATCTATTTCAGTACACTAAAAATGAGTAGTTAGGTAACTCATGTGTTGCAAAAAATGATTAGAGTCTAGGCAAAAAATAAGCCTGCAGTAAAGAGTTATTCTGTTTCTTCAGATTCGGTGTAGGATTCGTGGATTTTTAAGCGATTTTCACCGGCAAATTTCATAATACAGTCAAAAATATCGGGATTAGTTTCTTTTAGTTTGGGGTCGATAACGAGGCATTTAGTGCGGCTTTCATGATCCATCAAGGGTCGCAGTTGAGGAGAATACACCATGCGCCGATTAGTAAAACTGGCCAAACAACCGCACATACGCTCAGCCCAGTCACTAGGCCTGAATTTTTCGCCAGTTTCGGTGACTCCTTCTATCAGAATGAGTTTTTCTCTTTGGCTTTTATGTGTAGCAGTATTTTCTAACATAGATTTAACGTTTTTATTGAAGTTGCAGTGATAGTACCGTAATTGAGGGTAATTAACTATACATAATTAGATGACATTTTATTGTCATGATTATAGAGTAAATAGCCTCGTTCTGCCTTGCTACGCGTTTCTACGTTGAGCGGAATGGTCGATTTGAGAAGTTCGGCTATTTTATAGAGTTGTTGGCTATCACCTTGTTTTAATTCTAGCTCAATTTCATGTAAAACAGCTTGATTCGTGACGGTTTTGACCAGACCTTGGTCTAAAACTAATTCGATTTGAGTTCCCTCTGTATTTAAACTCCATGAACTGCGTTGAAAGTCCGTATGAAACAATTCTAATAAATGCTTATCCCCAAGGATGGTTTTTAGCTTGGTTATTAAGCTTGGGTCAGTGAATTGCTCGATATTAGGACTATTTTGTGTGACGGGTTGATCCCACTCGTGCCGATGTTGTAAATCACCTATCTGCTCACCCGCTGTTTTTAAGGTTTGTATGGTGCGGCCACCGGCTTCACGGACTCGCATCGACAATCCTTCTTTCCATAAAGCGAGGTCGGAAGTGTCAAAATAACGGCTGATGAGTTGTTCTACGGAGAGCGCTTGCGTACTGGCGAGCTGTAATAAAGGATGTTGTAGTAATAGGTTAACATCTTGAGGGGCAATGCGGAGTTTAAGTTCAATTTCTAGAAACATAACGATAACGTCTTCAAGAGTGAGTTTTAGTTTTTATATCACGTTTCATCATCAGTGCTTGGTATTGTGCTATTTCTTGCTCTTGTGACGCTGACTTCTCAGGATGTCGTTTATCAAAAGCGGTGAGAAATTTATCAATCTCACTGACAAAATTTCTATCAGGGTTAAGGTTTTTTTTTACGGGTTTCATGCCGCTTGTTCCTCGATCGCATGACGTAGCGCTTTAATTGCTTTTTGTTCTAATTGACGCACTCGCTCAGCGGATACTTGATAACGATTGGCTAATTCTTGCAATGTTATTTTAGGTTCAATTAACCAACGATCCCGGATAATGTTTTGTTCTCGTTCGTCCAATTTGGCCAACGCTTTATACAGATGATCTTGACTGGACTCGGTGCTGTCACTAGCTTCGAGTAAACGAGCTGGGTCGTAACGATTATCTTCAAAATGGATATCGAGTCGTGGATAGTGAGTGGAGTTGGCATCCTTATTGTCATCCTGACTGATATCCAAGCTCATATCGTTGGAGGCCAAACGAGATTCCATTTCACGCACGGTTTCTGGTTTAACACCGAGATCGCGCGCAACCGCTTCGATTTCTTTTTGGTTAAACCAACCTAAATGTTTTTTCATTTTACGTAAATTAAAAAATAATTTACGTTGTGCTTTTGTAGTGGCTATTTTAACAATGCGCCAATTACGTAAGATAAATTCCTGAATTTCGGCTTTGATCCAATGAACGGCAAATGAGATCAGGCGCACGCCTACTTTAGGGTCAAAACGTTTAACCGCTTTCATTAAACCAATATTCCCCTCCTGAATCAGATCGGCGAGTGCCAAGCCATAACCCATATAAGTTTGTGCAATATGTACGACGAAGCGTAGGTTAGCAATAATAAGCTTTTTGGCAGCAATCAGGTCTTGGTGTTGGTAATAGCGTTCTGCGAGTTCGGTTTCTTCTTCAGCGCTTAATACCGGGATTTGTTTTAACCGGGCAATATAGGCGTCGGTACTGTTGATGGGAAGTGTTTGATAAAGTGTTTGTAAGTGAGTATTCATGGCTATCTCCGTTGTCTTTTAGACTTGTTTTAGTAGGTTCACTTGACTTCATAATGTGCTAGAGTATACCGCAATAGATTCCTATTTTCATCCGTACTTTCAAAAAATAAAGGAAATTTTCTATGGCCGAATCTGAACCTCTCACCCCGGTCGTACGTCGCATCAGCACCCCCGTTCAAGTGGGCTCGGTTCAGCTCGGTGGCGGAGCACCTATTGTTGTTCAATCCATGACCAATACCGATACGGAGAATGCGGTGGCTACGGCCCAGCAGATTATAGAATTAGCTCAATCGGGCTCAGAATTAGTTCGAATTACCGTCAATACGGAGCAAGCGGCCCACCAAGTCCCTTTTATTCGCGATAAAGTCCGTGAGTCGGGGTATTCGGTGCCGATAGTGGGTGATTTTCATTATAATGGCCACCGTCTTTTGCAGGCTTATCCGGATTGTGCCAAAGCCTTAGATAAATACCGTATTAATCCCGGTAATGTAGGCTATGGCGAAAAGCGAGATGCCCAATTTACGCAGATGATCGAAGTGGCACTGAAATATAATAAGCCAGTACGAATAGGCGTGAATTGGGGTAGTTTGGATCAAGACCTGAGCTTACGTGAGATGGATAAAAATGCAGCGTCTGCGCACCCACGTTCTGCGTCAGAAGTATTACAGGAAACCTTAGTATTATCGGCTTTACTGAGTGCCGAGTTGGCTGAAAAAATTGGTATGCCCGCCAGTATGATGGTCCTATCCTGTAAGGTGAGTCGGGTTCAAGATTTGATAGCCATCCACCGCAATCTCGCAGCACGTTGCACCTATGCAATACATTTGGGTTTAACTGAAGCAGGAATGGGTTCAAAGGGGATTGTTGCTACCACGGCTGCTTTAGCGGTGTTATTACAAGAAGGTATCGGTGACACGATTCGGGCTTCATTAACACCTGAACCGGGTGGTGATAGACGTCGTGAAGTGGTGATTTGCCAACAGATTTTACAAGCGCTGGGTAGGCGCGCTTTTATGCCGTCGGTATCCGCATGCCCCGGTTGTGGACGTACCACGAGTAGCTATTTCCAAGAATTGGCTACCCAAGTTGAAGGCTATATTAAAGAACGTATGCCGATTTGGTCGAAAAAATATACGGGTGTAGAAAATTTATCTTTGGCGGTGATGGGATGTATCGTGAATGGGCCGGGCGAGAGTAAACATGCCAATATTGGCATTAGTTTACCGGGTACGGGTGAACATCCGATTGCGCCGGTCTTTGCTGATGGGCGTAAAATAGCCACATTGCGCGGTGAAACGATTGTGCAACAATTTCAACAAATTGTAGAGGAGTATGTGCTGACTCATTATGATGAAAAAGGATAACAAAATGCATTACTTACAGTTAAGGAAATTTAAAGTGAGCTTGATGCTCAGTCTATTTTCTGTCGCGACATTAACGCAGGCACAAACCGATTCAAAGTCGTCATCTATAACCGCGTATCAACGTTTGGAAAAAAAATTAGGCGTATATCAACAGGCAGCTCAACATCCTTGGCCGCGCTTACAGACGAATCAACTATTATCGATAGGCATGCGGGGTCCAGCGGTTGCGGTGTTGCGTCAGCGCTTATGTGCAACGAAAGATTTGGTTGAAAGTGCTTGCACTCATGTGGCTAACCCGAATGATTTTGATGAACACGTCGAAGAGGGGGTTGCTTTCTTTCAAGAACGTCATGGATTAAATGACGATGGGATAGTCGGCGCAACGACACGGCAAGCGTTGAATGTGTCAGTGACACAACGGTTACATCAAATTCAATTCAATTTACAGCGTTGGGCACGGTTGATAGGCTTAGCAAATCCTGCTTATATTTGGATTAATGTACCTGATCACCGTTTACGTTTAGTTAAAAATCATCATGCGGTGTTGACGGCGCGGGTTATTGTCGGCAAACCGTCGCGACAAACACCTGAAATTAATTCCAAAGTGACCCGTATTATTTTAAACCCTTATTGGACAGTGCCTCCTGGAATTGCACGCCGAGAGATTATTCCAAAAGCAATGCGCGATGCGAATTATCTGAGTCGCAATCACATTCGACTCTTTGCAGCGAATCAACCGAATAAAGAATTAGATCCCCGTGCAGTGGATTGGCTTGCCGTGAAAAAAAATCCTGAACGTTATATTTTACGCCAGGATCCAGGCCCCTATAATTCATTGGGACAAATTAAATTTGAATTTGCTAATTCACATTTAGTTTATTTACATGATACACCCTCAAAAGCGTTATTCGATGCTGAGCGACGTTTGTTTAGTTCCGGTTGTGTCCGCTTAGAAAATCCGTTTGAATTTCTTGAGGCCTTAGAAAAACTTGATCCTTCTTTACAACAAGCGGCCTCGTCTATCAAAGCGGCTTTGGAGTCGGGACGTACTACGGTGATTAATTTAAAAACACCGATACCCATTCATCTGACTTACATTACCGCTTGGGTGGATAAAAATGATGTCTTACATTTTTGGGATGATGTGTATGGTCGTGACCCCGTGCTTCCCGCTGATAAAGAACAATTAGCCAATGATTTGCCAGAACCTATCTAAGGATAGACTCTCTGCTATCACTGTTCTAGTGTGTAGAGCGTATCCCCGCTGCATTTTTATTATGGAAGAGAGTCGCTCATTCTATTGGATTTTCGCCACGTGAATGAGACGTATCTGCGAATGATTTTCCAAACCTATTGTCTGATATTCTGATGATCGGCAATAAGTAAAGAAAGATGAATGTAACAGGGCGCTTGTAAATCTCGAGAGAGAAACACTATTCCAAGCGTGTCTTATTGCTTCTGCCACAGAAAGAGTTTCTTTTGGACTGCTATCATAATTAGCTGGGTCTTCCTCAATCAGCGATACCCTAATCTCGCGATGACTATTTTTTGCTGAGGTATCCTCAATGACTTTTAATTGACTAAATGGTAGGTGAGTTTTCAGTTTTAGTAAAATAGATAAACTACACCCGGTTAAACAATATCCAATGAGTGTCCCGCCTGTATACACACTAATACCGATAGCAAGCTCCAGATAGCTATAGGAGTTACCCTGATTAGCGATACAAGCGGTCAGAATAGTCAACGCATTGGTTAAGCCAATTCGGGTAATCCAGTGATGGCGGATAGGTTTTATGAATATCGAAGCGAGTAGAGCAGACAGATTAACTGCATAAGGAAGCGCTAAGGGTAAAAATTCATCACTATTTAATCGGTCCATGAGATCAGCTGTTTGAAATAGCTGTCTATTTTCATCCAAAAGGGGTATCAATAATTGTCTTGCCTTTTCCTCAGTAATATGTTGATGCATGGCATAACTGGTTAGTCCGGTATGGATGACTAATTGAATCAATTGAGGTAAGCGTTTCCAATAGCCAGAAGCATTAAAAGGATTTTCATTGAAGTAGGAAGAAACAAACCCCTCAGCACGCTTACTGAGGCCTGTGACTAGGCCCGCAACAAAAAAAGGGACTGTATTCAATACGAGTCTAGAAAAAAACTTGTTTCTTTCGTAAAAATATAAATTGGATCCGGGTACTGTCTCCGAGTTAAAGAAAGGTATCCATGTCGTATTGTCTATACGATTAAAAGGTTCACTGTTTGGAACAGAGAGACAAAGAGAGGATTCAATGTATGTAGTATTACTTTGTGTATTGTGGCGCAACAATTGTAATGTACTTGACGAGTTAGCAGAAGGCTGATCGACGGGATAAAAAGTAATACGGCATTGGATAGAGGAGTGCCAAAGATCAAGAAAACCTTTGCCTATCATCAAAGTGCAGCTGTCTCCTTCTTTCCTCGGAAAACCTGAAAACTGTGTGCCATTGCGCTCTTGTAAAACGCTTGTGATAATTTCACAATGTATATTACGCTCGTTGGGAGAAACCTGAAAAAGACTCTTAAGGTCCACGATGTAGCAATGACTCGAATTGATTTCTAATTCCTTGGTGTCAGCAACAACAATGAGTTTTTGCTTTTGATACCAAGGATTAACAAAAATTTTAGTTAACTTTAATAGATAGCGATAGGAGATCTTATTATTATTGGTTGTGAACGCAAAAAGTGGAGTAGGTTGCGTTAACGCATGCATTTTAGGATCAATGATCCGAGCAGTTTTATGTAGCGTATGAAAATCACGTTGCGTGAGTAAACCAAAACCAAGATTAAAAGCATCAAAGTTGTCGCTATTCTCATTTAATCCTAATAATGTTTCATAATAGTCTATGGCTAATTTGTGGGGATAACCCTGATTGGTTAAGCTTTCCATAACGGTAGTTTTGGGTGCAACCCTTCCCCCTCCCATGACCACGCGAATTAATTCTAGTGAATAGTGCATAGGACTCCATGGGTCATAGTATTCTAAAAAATTTTCCGATGGTAATTTAGTAGGACTGTTAAAATATTCAATCATACCGAATGAATCGGGATGTACCTGTTCGTGATTTCTCCCTAACGTATGCAAAAGCTCGTGAATGATAGAATCTACATTATGTGTCTTCCAATCGCCTCTCCATCCTCCACCAATAAAGCACGAAATGTAGCCATTTTTATTTCCATTCCTATCCTCTTGAGCCCCCATTAGCGCTTGGCATTCAGAATGATCGACCACAATATGGCGCGTTTTTTTAACTGAAGGGGCTTGTATATCCACCTTAAATTGGAACATTGGAAAAAGAAGTCGATTTAAACTATTAGCGGCCTGGCGAATCGCTTGTTCAAGTGAAGGGGCTTGTTTTACTTCATCTGTCAAATCAAGATAAAAATCGATAGGGGTTGTGTCAGGTGAACGTGAATTATCTAGAGACCAGCTGCGGATATTGGAGTAGCGCATTCTTATTATTCTCTTTTATCTAAAAAAGAGTGCGTAATATATAGAAGCAAACTTAAATAAATATGAACAAAGGACTTTTCACTTTTTCTTTTTTACTTCTTTGCAAAAGTGTACAAAAAAATTTGAAATACAGACTTATGTGAGAATGATTCAAAAAATATTTCAATCGATTGAAGTGAAAGTGTTTTTTTCCTAAATCAAGAAAAATATAAATTATAAAAGTGATTGAAATATTTTGAGTAAAAATCGAATCAGTTATGTTAAAATTTACGACATTAATTTTCTCTACCAAAAAAATTTATGTCGCCATTTAACCAGCAAAAAAAAACTACACTTGAAAAAAATTTAGCTAAGCAAATAAAAACATTAGAATATGAAGTTAATACATTCCCGGCTGCCTCACGAAGAAAAAAAGATAAAAAAAATAGCGAGACTTTTTTTATAGTTTTCGCCATTACTGCCTTAATAGGAGTTATTATTTTTGGTGTAGGGGGCTGGTTGACCGTTGCTTTATTAGGAACGGTTTTATCTGTTATTATTGTTGAGTCAGTATTGCTTTTGTCGGCTGCAATTGGCTTTTGTGCTTTGCCTCTCTATAATGCTTATTTGTGGACACGTGATTTATTTAGTGCTAAGAAAATAAAAATACAAAATAAAGAGTATGATCAATGCTGCAAAAATCTGATTGAATTAAAAGAATTAGCGGCTGAAAAAAACTATTTATCTACAAAAATAAACTTTAAGCTGAATAATGTTATTAAATGTTTCCCGTTTAAGCTTTTTGTCCAAGGGAACGCTGACTTTATGCAGCTCGGCTTAAAAGATCAACTACAACGATTAGAACAACAAAAGAAAAATCATCCTACTTATTTCCGAAAGCAAAAGGCTGATCAGAGTTGGAATAAAATTTTTCAATATTCGGCAATAATTTCCTGCGTGGGAATTAGTTTATATGCCTTTGCTTTCATTATGTTGCTAATCGCATCTACACCCATATCGCTAGGGCCGCTATTGCCGTTTTTTGTAACGAGTACGTCAATGGTAGCGTTAATGATAGCAGGGCCTGTTACATTGAGTAAATTATTGCATGGTGCTTATTTGTGGATGCGAGATTTGTTTAGTTCGGCTGAAATAAAAGCTGAAAATAAACAGTATGCTCAGCTAGAAAAAACTATTACTAAATTGAAAAAATTAGAAGAACGACAAAGCCAATTAAATGTAAAAATTAACAATAAACTTAAAGAATTTTCTGATACCTTAACACTAACTATCGATGAGAAAGGAATGACAGAAAATCTTCTGAACAATTTAGAGTGCAACGGTAAAAATAATAATAAATTTTGTAAATACGGAGTTATGTTTCCTAAGGAATCAACAAAGCTGCAGCCACTTTACGCCCTTCAGACATTAGCACCGTGTAAGTACGACACGCAGCACCGTTATTCATGATTTCTATGCCTATTTTGTGTTGATAAAAAATGTTTAACAACGCAGCATCGGGAAAAACTAACTTTTCGCCACTGCCGAGTAATACGATACGAGGGTGTAGATCAATAATTATTTGTAAAGAGTCGGCAGTTAAGTCAGCCATGGAGTGAGGAGGCCAAGGTGCTATCAGCTGATCGGGCATAACGATAAGGCTATGTCGGATTTTTTGTTCATTCACTTGAATAAAATCTTTCGCATAGGCGCGAATCTGATAATGGCCTGCGCCGGTGTCTAGGTTTAATTCCATAACGGATTACAAGTTAAAAATAGTGACATTAAATTATATACGGATAAAAAAAATACTTATATACTCTTCGCACTTGAATTTTTATCTCTGTGGCTGATCAATTCACAACCCTCTTAAGGATCAGCTATGTACCGCCTAGGAGTGTACATAGGTTTAAGGATTAATCTATTTAAATCATGAATAAAACCATCTTACGTCGCAAATTCAATTTAATTGAAGATTTAAATCATTTACACCCGGTTTTACAGCGGGTCTATGCGGCACGTGGTATTCAATCCACGGAGGAGTTGGATTATGGCTTACAACATTTACTGCATTATCAATCATTAACCGGCATTGAAGCTGCAGCACAATGTTTGGGTAGAGCAGTGATGGAGCAACAGCGTTTACTGATTGTCGGCGATTTTGATAGTGATGGTGCCACTAGTAGTGCCTTAGCGGTGAGTGCGTTACGACATTTTGGCGCGCAGCAGGTTGATTTCTTAGTGCCGAATCGTTTTGAGTATGGGTATGGCTTAACGCCCGAGATAGTTGAACTGGCTTTACGCGTGAAAAAACCGGATGTTATTGTCACCGTTGATAATGGTATTTCGAGTCATGAAGGCGTTATCGCTGCCAAATCGGCTGGATTAAAAGTAGTCATTACCGATCATCATTTGCAAGCGGCCAGCTTGCCCACTGCAGATGCGTTGGTTAACCCTCAACAAACCGGCGATCAATTTCCAAGTAAGCACTTAGCAGGCGTCGGTGTTATTTTTTATGTGATGTTGGCGCTCAGACACTATTTGCGTAGCCAAGCTTGGTTTGAAAAAACTAACCTTACTGTACCCAATATGCGGCAGTTTCTAGATTTAGTGGCATTAGGGACGGTCGCTGATTTGGTTAGCTTAGATCGAAATAATCGCTTATTAGTTACTCAAGGTTTGCAATGGATTAAAAACGGTAAAGCGCGACCAGGGATTTCTGCGTTACTTAAGATCGCGAAGCGCGAAGTAGAGTATCTGGTTGCGAGTGATTTATCGTTTAGCATTGCACCGCGTTTAAATGCGGCAGGACGATTGGCTGATATGTCCTTAGGGATAGCTTGTTTGTTAGAAACGGATCATAACCGTGCACACGAGTTCGCCTTGCAGCTCAGTCAATTAAATGAAGAGCGTCGTTTGATAGAAAATACCATGAAGCAAGAAGCTTTTATTATTTTAGAAAAACACATCGAAAAAAAGCCTTTAGAAAAAGGAATTTGTTTATACGATAGCCGTTGGCATCAAGGCGTCATCGGTTTATTGGCTTCACGATTAACCGATCGTTTACATCGACCGACGATTATTTTTGCCGATGGACATCAAACCAATGAATTAAAAGGTTCAGCCCGCTCTATTAACGGCTTGCATATTCGGGATCTATTAGAAACGCTGGCAACGCGTCATCCGCATTTGATTAATAAATTTGGCGGACATGCGATGGCAGCCGGATTAAGTTTGAAAAAAGATTCGTTTGCCGAGTTTGCTAAGCTTTTTCAGCATGAATGCGAGCAACAATTGCGACCTGATATTCTACAGGCTACTTGTTATACTGATGGCGAACTAACACAGCAAGAGCTAGGCTTAGAATTAGCCGAGCTATTACGTTATGACGCAGGCCCCTGGGGTCAAGACTTTCCAGAACCGTTGTTTGAAGGTTGTTTTCGTTTACTTGCGCAACGTTTGGTGGGGGATAAACATTTAAAGATGACATTAGCGATTCAGGAGGTGAGTAGCAAGCAGATCGAAGCGATTGCATTCAATGTCAATCTTAAACATTGGCCTAATCACCGTGCTGAGTACATTAATGCTCGCTATCGTTTAGGCGTTAACTATTATCAGGGGCACAAAACTTTGCAATTAATTGTTGAGAATTTGGAACCTGTATAAAATTTAATATACTCACAGCAATTGGATTTTTGACAAGGCGTCGCGAGAATGAAGCAACCGGAGCGTATTGGGATACATGAGGATTGCGAATTGAGCAACAACATAGGCAAAAATTCAAGTGCGAAGAGTATAAAAAAAGGCCGATGAAATCGGCCTTTTTAGTTAACAAAATTAAGTGCTGTTAATTAAGCCTTAATTAAGTTTTTTTCTGTTGGGTCCTTTTTTGCGTGGGAATTAAGCGTGTTTAGCTCATCCAGTTTAGCATTTTCTTTGGTTTGTTTAGGGTCTGTTTTTCTTTCGAAAGAAACTTTTTTGTGCCCTTTTTTATGATGAAAAGCTTCTTTGCTAGCAGGCATTTCCATGGTCATAGGTTGGATGGTTTTAGCATCTTTACTAGGGTTCGCTGATTCAGCTGCGATAGCTGGGAGAGCTAAAATCGCGCTGCTTAAACCGATGACGAGAGCTTGTTTCAATTTCATGACGAGGTCTCCAAATTGTTATTATTGTTTAAAACAGGCTTTGTGTAACAAAGCCAGTGGCGCTATCATACCAGCAAAAAACCCGCATGGAAGCCCCTTATCAGAAATAAATCATGCTAAACCCGCAGAAACAGCCGATTAGTTCGTTTATGGTAGCGCCAATGATGGGTTGGACTACCCGCCATTACCGTTATTTTTTCCGGCTAATTTGCAAAAAAGCCCAGCTTTATACAGAAATGTTAACAACAGGGGCTATTTTAAACAATCCACAGCGTGAACATTTATTAGCTTTTCATGCCAGTGAAAAAGCGTTAGCCATACAATTGGGCGGTGGCATCGCTTCTGAACTTGCCCAGGCGGCTAAAATGGTCGAACCTTATGGTTATTCAGAGATTAATCTGAATGTCGGTTGTCCTAGTGATAGAGTGCAATCAGGCTGTTTCGGTGCGGTATTACTTAAAGATCCGGCACGAGTCGCTGATTGCATCGCCGAGATGTGTGCGGCGGTTAAATTACCGATTACCGTTAAAACCCGAATTGGTGTCGATGATTATGAAAGTTATGATTATCTCGCTGCATTCATTCAACAAGTCAGTCTTGCGGGGTGTCAAACGTTTATTATTCATGCGCGTAAAGCTTGGTTATCAGGATTAAGCCCTAAAGAAAACCGTGAAATTCCGCCTTTAAATTATAAGTGGGTGTATCACATTAAACGTGATTTTCCTCACTTAAATATTGTTTTAAATGGCGGGATAGCTTGTTTAAGCGCAGCGCAGGCACATTTACAACAGGTTGATGGTGTCATGCTAGGCCGTGCTGCTTGGCATAATCCTTATTTATTTGCCGAGCTGGATCAGCTTATCAGTCCACAGGATACGGG
Source organism: Candidatus Rickettsiella isopodorum (assembly GCF_001881495.1). Taxonomy (NCBI): domain Bacteria; kingdom Pseudomonadati; phylum Pseudomonadota; class Gammaproteobacteria; order Legionellales; family Coxiellaceae; genus Rickettsiella; species Candidatus Rickettsiella isopodorum. The sequence continues at coordinate 60,859 of NZ_LUKY01000031.1, forward strand.
GATCATTCCGAGCCGATTATCTCTCGTTTTACACTATTTACCTTATCTAGAAGAAGCATTGCGGTCAGGTGAAAATTTGACACATTTAATCCAACCTTTATTCGGTTTATTTCATGGTGTTGCGGGTGGCAGACGTTGGCGACAAAAATTAAGTGAAATCTTACAGGAGGGTAATCCGTTAGTTAGGATAAAAGAGGTATTGCGAGAAATAGTTCCGAGTGCCTGAATTAGCGAGAATGGGGGGCTAGGGCTAGATCGGGTGGTTCTACCCACTGATATAAAGCAAAGGAATCGGGTGTGCATTTAAGGCAACGTGTCGCGCAATGAGGGGTTTTAAAACATTTTTTTACATAACCCTTGTGTATTAAGAGTTCTAAGATCGCTAAAGTTTCTTCTTGCTGAGTTCCAAAGGTTTGTAGAATAAGCGACAAATTAACCAACTTTTTTTCAGCAATAAATTTTTTTAAAGTGAGTAAGCTAATCATGGCAATTTTCTCGATGGGATGAGATAGGGAGATCGGATTCAGTTAGCGGGATTGTTTTAAAACGCAAGAAAAGATAGGTAGCATAAAGCGCTATAGCAACGATGAGATACCATAAAATAGTGGATAAGGGATGTTGGCTAAACGTGCCTGTTTGATAAAATAAAGTAGCGATAGCATAGGCAATTCCGGTACTCCATGCCATCGAAAAATAAGTCCAACTTCGACTGATTTCGCGTTGCATCACTGCCATGGTCGAAATACAGGGAAAGTACAATAAAATAAATAGTAAATAAGCAAAAGCACCGAGTTTGCCATCGAAATAATGCGACATCACACCGTAAACTCCTTGCGTTACTTCAGGTGCTTGTGCTTTAAGCGCCATGGGATTGATTAGGGTTTTTCCCAACGCATGTAAGTTTTTAGGGATAGATAATACGGCGGTTTTTAATTCGTCGCGCAGTGTGGATTGATCGGCTTGTTCTGTCAGCTGACCTACTTGGGAATATAACGTATTTAAGGTTCCGACAACCACTTCTTTCGCTAATAAACCAGTCGCTAGACCGACCGTGGCGGGCCAATTATCGCTTTGTATGCCCATCGGAGCAAAGATTGGAGTGACGGTTTTTCCAATACTGGATAATAAAGAGTGTTGATTGGCTTCGCCGGTGATGAGTTTGCCATGGATGCTAATCGTATTGAAAAAACCGATCAGCATACAAATAGGAATAATAAAACGGCCAGCTTTAAATAAAAATAATTTCAAACGTTGCCAGGTACTTCTAAAAATAGTACCCCAATGCGGCCAATGATAGGTGGGTAATTCTAAGATCACGGGTGTTATTTCGGCTTTTAAAGTTGTTGAACGTAATAATAAACTGGTGAAAATCGCTGTGAGTATGCCTAGGCCATACAATGCGAAAATAATCAAAGCACCGCCTTGTGGAAAAAAAGCGGCAACAAATAAGGTATAAACAGTGAGACGTGCCCCGCAGGACATAAAAGGTGCCATCATGACAGTTAAAATACGATCCCGTGGCGAAGCTAGGGTGCGCGTAGCCATTACTGTAGGGACATTACAACCAAAACCAACAATTAACGGTACAAATGCTTTACCGGGTAAACCGATAGCGCCCATTAATTTATCGACCACAAACGCGGCGCGTGCCATGTAACCAGAGTCTTCTAATAAGGATAAAAATAAAAACATCGCACCAATGACAGGTATAAAGCTAATCGTGGTATTAATACCTTTACCTAAACCATTGGCAATTAATGCAATCAACCAAACCGGTAAATGCCATTGGGTTAATACATGGATACTCCCGTGTATGAACAAAGCAGTGCTACCGATATCAAAAAAATCTTGAAAAGCACCACCGATATTAATAGCAAATAAAAAGAGTGTGTACATTACTAAAAGGAAAATAGGAATACCTAGCCAACGATTTAAAATAATACGATCGATGCGCGCGGTAAAAGTTATGCCCGGCGTGTGTGTAATTAAGCTTTGCTTTAGTATGGTTTGTATCCATGTATAACGTGCATCGGCTATCAACAAATCAATTTCTTCACCTAATTGTGTTTTGAGTATCTCAATCAATGATTGTGCAAAGTTAAGTTCTTCTGCTGTGGCATAGTGACGGGCGAGTGCATCATCTTCTAATAATCGACACGCTAACCAATGACGGGGTACCGTTTTTGTAGATAATTTTTCGTTAAGTGTTTGTATGGCGCTTTGCAATAAAGGTTTAAAAGAATAAGGAAGAGTCGTCTGTGTCGAGAGAGTTGTGGTTAAAGCTTGGCGTAATTCAGCCATTCCAATACCACGGATTGCAGTTAAAGGGATGATAGGACACTTTAATAATCTGCTCAGCTGCGGGATATTAATTTTTATACCTCGGCGTTTAGCAATATCCATCATATTAAATGCGATAATAACCGGTATCTGCATTTCGAGTAGTTGCGCGGTCAAATACAGTTGACGTTCAAGATTGCTTGCATCTAATACGTTAATGACAAGGTCAGGGCGATTATTGACCAGATAACGACAGGCAATGCTTTCATCCATGGCACAATGATTAGCAACAACACTCAAGGAATAGGTGCCTGGAAGATCAACGATTTCATAAATTTGTGCACCGACCTTAAAATAACCGCTTTTTTGTTCAACGGTAACGCCAGCCCAATTCCCGACTTTTTGTCGACTACCGGTGAGTGCATTAAAAATAACGGTTTTACCGCAATTTGGGTTGCCGGCTATCGCAATGATCTTGTTTTTTTGCATGAGTTTTTAGTTTAGTTTGAATATTCTACGTAAATATGACAGGCTTCACTAGCGCGTAAACTAAATTGGCTACCTAATATTTGTAATTGTAGGGGATCTCCCAGTGGGGCACGTCGAATTAAGGTAATGGTAATTTGTCGAGTAATGCCTAAATGTTGTAATAGTTTGCGACAGGGTGGTGCGATATCAGAACTGAAGCCTACGACAGTCGCAGATTGTCCCGGACGCAATTGAGTGAGGGGTATAGACTCCGTGATCATAAATATTTTAAATGAGAATCATTACTATTTATAATAGAGGTTTTTTAGTGGCGAAGCAAGACTTAGTGGCTCATGAAATAAATGCATTCGGGAATAGACGTGATCGAGCAACCTATTTAAATCAGCCATCTTATCATTCGTATTTTTTATGCATTTAAGTCAACTATTAATAGGGATTGGTCTTTCAGTAACGGCAGATCCTATTATTAAAGGGCTTTGCCAAGATAGTCGTCAAGTAAAGCCAGGCGATCTATTCTTTGCCTATCCTGGATTGGATCGTGATGGCCGTCACTTCATACCCGAGGCGATTGCTAAAGGTGCGGCGGCTATTCTATTTGAATCGGAGGGGAATTCTGTGGAGCGGAGTTCGTCATTCATTCCTATATTACCGCTTAATCATTTAACCGCACAATTAGGACCTATAGCCGCCCGATTTTATGATTATCCGAGTCGTTATTTGCCGGTAATAGGCATTACGGGTACGAATGGTAAAACGTCCTGTACTCACTTTTTAGCGGATAGTTTGCAGCAGTTACAAAAACCTTGTGGTGTCATCGGTACCTTAGGAAATGGTTTTTATGGTGATTTAAAGCCGGGTCAATTAACCACACCGGATGCCATTGAGTTACAGCAATTGCTGGCAAATTTTCGGGATAAGCAAGCACAAGCCGTAGTGATGGAAGTGTCTTCACATCGATTAGCCCAACAGCGTTTAAATGGAACAGAATTTTCTGTTGCCGCATTTACCAATTTGACACGTGATCATCTTGATTATCATGAATCGATGAGTGCTTATGCCCAAGCTAAACGTTCTATTTTTGATTTGCCGGGTGTGCAGCAGGCAATATTAAATGCCGATGATCCTTACGCACAATTATGGTTAACTGAGCTTGCTGAACAATTACCGGTGTATACTTATTCTTTACATAAGCCACAAGCGGCATGGCCACATATTCCACAGATCACAGTAAAAAAATTTGATTTTAATCAGCAAGGTTTACGGGCAGAAATTGATACGCCCTGGGGCGAAGTATTTATCGAAAATCGATTTTTAATGGGACCGTTTAATTTAAGTAATTTGTTATTGGTTTTGACGATATTGAAAAATTTACATTTTTCTTTAGCAGAAATTTCGCAAGTGATCTCGAAGTTAAAAGGTGTAAAAGGGCGTATGCAAGCTTTTCATGTACCTGGAAAAGCCTTAGTTGTCGTAGATTATGCGCACACGCCGGATGCTTTGCAGCAAGTGTTGCGTGCTTTACGACCGCATTGTGCTGGTGAGTTATATTGTTTATTTGGTTGTGGTGGTGATCGAGATAAAGGTAAACGGCCCTTAATGGCTGAGATTGCTGAACAGGAAGCGGATCACATCATACTAACCAATGATAACCCGCGCGATGAAGATCCCTTACAAATTTTGCAAGCGATTCAAAAAGGGTTTACAGGTAAAAAATCGGTATATCGTGAACCGGATAGACAGCGTGCTATTGCTTATACCTTAGCAACCGCCCAGCCCACTGATGTGGTTTTAGTGGCGGGTAAAGGACACGAAGCGTACCAGTTGATAAATGGCATTAAGTATCCTTTTGATGATGCTATCGAAGTGCAACGTTTTTTAAATCAGTAACTTTTCATTCACTAACCTGACTATCTAAATGTAAATGTATTTATCAGTTTTATCAGTGCAATATCTATAGCTATCGATTAATATAGCGTTATCTTTTTTTATGGTTAATTTAGTGAAATTATCGACAGTGGCTAACAGACTTCAGGGAAAGCTATTAGGTTCCGATGGCGATTATATCGGACTAAGTTTGGATTCGCGTTGCATTAAACCACATGAACTTTTTGTTGCTATACGCGGGGAGCAGTTTGATGGACATCATTTTATTGAACGAGTCAAACAAAGCGGCGCTGCAGCGGCTATTGTTGATCAGGTTATAGAGACTGATTTGCCTTTAGTACTCGTTCAGGATACACGAAAAGCCTTAGGTGAATTAGCTAAGCAACATCGTAGTCAATTTTCTATTCCAGTTATCGCCTTAACGGGTAGCTGTGGAAAAACCACTACCAAAGAAATGATCCGATCTATTTTGGCTGAAGTGGGTCCAGTATTAACTAATTTTAAAAATTTCAATAATGAGATTGGTTTACCCTTAACCTTGCTGAATTTAAATGCCGAACACCATTATGCTGTCATCGAAATGGGTGCTAATCATGCGGGAGAAATTGAGTATTTAACCCAGATTACCCAACCAAATGTTGCGTTGGTCACTAATATTGGACCGGCACATTTGCAAGGATTTGGATCGATGGCCGGTATTGCCCAAGCTAAAGCTGAGATTTTTTCTGGTTTAGTTAAGAAGGGTGTCGCTATTATTAATGCGGATGATAAGTTTACTGACGTATTACAAAAAGCCTGTACCGATTTTCGTTGTGTTAGTTTTGGTTTATCCGAGACCTATGATTTTTTTGCGACTAATATTCAAATAAATACGGACGGGGAAGCCACGTTTTTATTACATACTCCCTGCAGAAAAGAAATGATGATTCGCTTAAACTTACCTGGACAGCATCAGGTGATGAATGCCTTAGCGGCTGTGGCCGCGGCAAGTCAAGTGGGCATTGAATTATCGTTTATCAAATCAGGTTTAGAAAAAGCTCAGCCGGTACCAGGAAGAGCGATAGTGAGTACAACAAAAATAGGTGTGACACTCATAGATGATAGTTATAATGCCAATCCGAGCTCAGTCGCCGTGGCCTTGAAATTATTAGCCCATTACACAGGCCTACGAATTTTTGTTATGGGTGATATGGGTGAGTTAGGTAAAAATGCGGTGGACTATCATCGTCAAATCGGAGAATTAGCCAAAGAATTAAACATCGATGAGGTCTATACTTACGGTGATTTAAGTAAAGAAACGGCTAAGGCATTTGGTGCCAATGGAAAGCATTATTCCAATCATCAAAAATTAATTTTAGCTCTAAAATTGCGTTTGCAAGAGAAGGTGACCATTTTAATTAAAGGTTCGCGTACTGCGCAAATGGAAAAAGTAGCCCGTGCTTTAATGGATTAATAATGTGTGAACAATAACTTCCTAAACTCTCATTAATTTTCTGGAGAAAACGAAACGCATGTTGTTATGGTTAACTGCATTTTTATCAAATTATTATCGTGCCTTTCATGTTTTTCAATATTTAACTTTAAGAGCTATTTTAGCGACTTTAACGGCCTTTCTTATTTCACTTTTATTAGCCCCTAAAATGATACGTACGTTAAGTCATCGGCAAATCGGCCAATCAATACGCGATGATGGACCACAAGCGCATTTAAGCAAAGCGGGTACGCCAACGATGGGGGGGGCTTTAATTTTAATTGCTATTGTGATGACGACTTTACTCTGGGCGAACCTTAATAATCATATGATTTGGATAGTGTTATTAGGCATAGTTGGATTTGGTTTGATAGGATTTGCGGATGATTATCTAAAACTGATGTTAAAAAATAGCAGAGGATTAATTCCTCGTTGGAAGTATTTATGGCAATCGCTGTTAGGCTTAACCATTGGCATACTGCTTTATATGAACGCGGAATTACCGATAGAAACGCAATTAGTGGTACCTTTTTTTAAAAATCTTTTGATTCCCTTGGGAATATTTTATATACCTTGGGTTTATATGGTTATTGTGGGTAGCAGCAATGCAGTGAATTTAACCGATGGATTAGATGGCTTAGCCATCATGCCAACCGTATTAGTGGGGAGTGGTTTAGGTATTTTTGCCTACCTCACCGGAAACATTACTTATGCCAAATACTTAGCGATTCCTTTTGTACCTGGCGCAGGTGAAATGGTGGTCATTTGTGGCGCGATTGTCGGTGCGGGCTTAGGTTTTTTATGGTTTAATACCTACCCTGCACAGGTATTTATGGGAGATGTGGGTGCTTTAGGTTTAGGCGCCGCGTTAGGTTGCATTGCTGTTGTGGTAAGAGAAGAGTTTGTATTACTTATCATGGGTGGTGTTTTTGTATTGGAAACGATTTCGGTTATATTACAAGTTGCTTCCTTTAAACTAACGGGGAAACGTATTTTTCGTATGGCGCCCATACACCATCACTTTGAGTTAAAGGGTTGGCCAGAACCGAGAATTATTGTAAGGTTTTGGATCATTACTTTTATATTGGTGTTATTTGGTTTAGCCACCTTGAAATTACGCTAATATTTTTTTTCACAAGTATCCTCCTTTACTTATTTTTAACGGGTCATGCACAATAACGAAAAAAAAAATGTCGAACGAAGTTTAGCTCTAGCGGGTGTTTTCCAATCGGCTGCTTTGGTTCGCGATCTGGCTAGGACTGGAAAAACAGAAAAGCTTGCGTTTGATACGAGTATTCAAAGTATTTACACCATTGACGTCAACACAGTGGAACAAGTCTATGGTGGTACGATTGATGGTTTACGCTTAGGTCTACAAGAGCTCGTTAATCTACTGGCTTATACTAAAATTAAGCAGGATCGCGAATTAACACGCTACTTGATTGGATTAATACACCTCGAGCGTAAACTCCTTCGTTCTCCAGAAACCAAAACAAATTTAAGTCGACGCATTAAGCATGCTATTTCCCAAGCTAACTATTTCGCATCCTCACCGCAGCTTATTATCAATAGTTTAGCCGATATCTATGTCACTACATTAGGTTCATTACCTTTTCGTTTGCATGTCGTCGGACAAAGCAAATACTTAACTCATGCTGAAACGGTCAGTAAGATTCGTGCTGCCCTATTAGCCGGAGTTCGATCAGCCGTATTATGGCGCCAATTAGGGGGTTCGCGTTGGCAGTTTTTCCTGATGCGCCATACCTTAATAGGGATAGGTAAAAAATTATTGACCCGCCTTAATTCAAAATAAACTCTTTATTTTAATTATTCTTATGCACTAGATTTTTTGATCGGTATTATCAAAAATGATAATTATGTTATAATTTATTTTAAATTAGTCATCAAAAAAATTTAATAATTATTAAAAATAATAATGGTTACTACAAAAGCGCCTTTGAAAAAAAATTTAGAAAATCTTGAGTCAACGAGCTTGTTTTCAAGAGGTTTTGTTGCATTCATCGATTTTAGGCTGAATTCCACTGGTCGTGTATTACAGAAGCATGGGTTTCATTTATTTTCTAAAAGAATACCAATTGCAAGAGGAAAAATACAGTCTGTGTTAAAAGAAAAAATAGATTCAGAAATAATCAAAAAATTAAAAAAGACAAAATTTGTTTCTTATACCTACTCAGAAAAATTTGCTGAAGATTATCAATACCACTAAAGAATAATAACGAATAAATTTTTCAAAGAACATAGATTCATAGCGTAGTTTTTGGGGAGTGGATTGTGTCATGAAGCAATCGGAGTGTATATCGCATACAGAACGAATAAGCACTAAAACAAACCAAAATTAAAAGTGCGACGAGTATGAATAAGAAAATAATAATGACTATTTAAGCTTTTACCATAATAAAGGGATGATAACTGATGAAACCTGATGAAGATAATAAAGTTTTAATCTTAGGTGCTACTGGAAATTTTGGTAGGAAAATAGCAAAAGGGTTAGTGAAAAAGAATATTGCTATTATTATTACAGGCCGCCATGAAGAACCTTTATGCGCTTTAAAAAAACAACTTTCTAAAGCGGCTGTGCACACATGCATTGATATACTTTGTTTTGATTTTAAAAAGCGATTATCACAAGAATTACTACGACTCAGACCCCCCTTAGTTATCAATGCTTCAGGCCCTTTTCAAACAGCTGACTTTACTACGGCAATTAATTGTATTCTTTTAGGCGTAAATTATATTGATTTAGCTGATGCGCGAGAATATGTGAATGATTTTTCAATATTAGAAGAGCAAGCGATTAAGAAAAATTGTATTGCGATTACCGGTGCAAGTACGCTTCCTTGTTTATCATCGGCTGTGTTGAACTATTATAAAGACGAATTTAAAACGATAGATTCATTGGTGTATGGAATTACGATCGGCCAAAAAACGGAAAGAGGGTTAGCTACCTTCAAATCTATCCTCAGTTATGCAGGACATCGGTTACAAGATTTTCGCGGTATATCCAAGAAAATGTATGGATGGCAAGATTTATATCGACAAGAATATCCGTTATTGGGAAAACGGTGGATGGCAAATTGTGATGTTCCGGATCTCGATTTATTACCTGCATTTTTTCCTATTAAATCGATTCGATTTTCTGCGGGAATCGAAAGTAATGTAGCCCATCTTGGTTTATGCTTTTTATCTTGGCTAATCCGACTGAAGTTTCCAATTAAATTAGAAAAACATGCGGAAGCCTTATTAAAATTTAGCCATTACTTTGATTCCTTTGGTAGCGACGCGGGCGGAATGCATATGCTGATGTCAGGTACCGATCATAAAGGAAATCATAAAAGTATCAAATGGTTTATGGTAGCCAAAAGTGGTGACGGTCTCTATATCCCGACAATTCCGGCGATACTGTTAGCAAAAAGAATATTACAAGAAGAAATTATTGAAACAGGGGCGATACCTTGTACGCAGTTAATTTCACTGGAAAGTTATTTGGCAGAATTAAAAAAATTAGATATTCATGTCTTTTCAGAAGTGAAGCAAAAATTTTAATAGGATGTAATCAGTAAATTGGAAAAATAGTAATTAAAAAATAAGTTTAATTTTTGCCAATTTACCTATTAAGTTCGGCGATTTTAGTTTGAGGTTTTTTATCCTCTTTGCACTGGTGAATAGGAAAGAAGCTTGCAGGACCACAAGAATAAATAGATAAATTTGAAATTTTTTTGGATAGATTGGATAGAGGGGTTAATTTTTTTAATTCGTTTGTGTCATAGCATAAAGAAATTTTTTCTTGTGGGGAGTGCATGAGCTTTTCAAATATCAGCGGTGTCAAAATAGGATGTTTATCAAATCCACGCAGTAAGTTGTTTATGGGTATTAAATGAGAATGTGCTAAAACGTGATCAAAATTTTTCTGTGTAAAAAGACCCGCATAATAAAGCTTAAACAGCACACTGGCTATCGAATGTAGATCATTTTTTTCTTGAATGGCGGCTCTATTTTCTGAAGTTAATAATTTAACACTCTGGAGTAAACGTAGCACTAAAGCAACACCTGAAGGACACGCATGTTTTTCTAAAGTTTTTTTATTCTCAACATTTAAAAGGTTTGAATTCTGCAGTTGAATTAAGCCTGAGGCCATTTCAAAGGGTGAAGGATGTAGAAGGATGAGAGAGAAATTCTCTAAATTAAGCATGCCTTTATCACGAATTCTGCTTAATGCAGTCGCAAAATCAAATGTTTTTATGTTTAATTGTTTTAAGGTAATTTGGAAAATAGCTTGGGAAGTTCGGGTTGGATTTTTAAAGTGCTGATAGAGTTGAAAAACAGTTGGATAGTCGTATTGTTTTTTTGTCAGGGGGGAAAGCATAGTCCTTCCTAGTTATAAATTAAAAACTACCTTGTGCATTCATCAATGCTTTTTAAACGGTGGAACATTATGTCAACTTTGCGGCTATAAATCTATATTCTTCGCACTTTGATTTGTGCACTCAACTTTTAGCGATCAATTTTTAATGTACGTAAGCGTAAAGAATTCCCGATCACCGAAACTGAGCTTAAACTCATTGCGAGCGCGGCAAGCATAGGATCAAGTAAGCGACCATTCCAGGCATATAAAACACCTGCGGCGATAGGAATGCAAAGAATATTATAAATAAAGGCTAGCAATAAATTTTCACGAATATTTTTCATGACGTGTTTGCTGAGTTGTTGTGCGCGGACTATTCCCATTAAATCACCTTTAACTAACGTAACATCCGCATTCTGGATAGCCACATCCGTTCCTGTTCCCATGGAGATACCGATATCTGCTTGGGCTAAAGCGGGAGCGTCATTAATCCCATCTCCTGCCATCGCAACGATATAGCCTTGTTTTTGTAATTGTTTCACAATCATACTTTTTTTCGCAGGTAATACTTCAGCTTGTACCTGATGGATAGCCAATTTTTTAGCCACTGCCATGGCAGTTATTGGATTATCGCCAGTTAGCATAACAATCATTACGCCTTGCTTTCTTAAACTATTTAGAGCAGGTAGGGTTGAATCTTTAATAGGATCACTGACACTGATGAGTCCGGCCAATTGTGTTGCAATGAGTAAATACATCACTGTTTCGCCAGCTTGACGTAATTTTATCGCTTTTTCTTCTACAACGGCGGTGGAAATGTTGAGATCCTTACATAATTGTTCATTGCCTAAAGCAACAGGTTTATTTTGCCAAAGACCGGTTACGCCTTTACCCACTTCAGCAGAAAAATTTTCAATTTCTTCTAAATGAAGCTGTTTTTGTTCAGCGGCATTCATGATAGCGCTGGCTAAAGGGTGTTCACTATGGTGTTCTAAACTCGCAGCGACTAATAAAATAGCTGTTTCGGTAAAGCCGGGTAGGGCAACGATGTGATTGACCATGGGTTTTCCTACGGTCAGTGTTCCAGTTTTATCGACGAGGAGCGCATTGACTTTTTCAAAGCGTTCTAGGCTTTCAGCATTTTTTATCAAAATTCCTGCTTGCGCACCTCTGCCCATGCCGACCGTAATCGACATCGGAGTTGCTAGACCTAAGGCGCAAGGACAAGCAATAATTAACACTGAAATGGCAGCAATTAAACCGTAAGTCAGGGCGGGATAGGGACCCCAAATTGACCAAACAACAAAAGTGATAAGCGCAATCACGAGTACACTCGGTACAAAATAACTAGAAATGCGATCAGCAAGTTTTTGGATAGGTGCTTTCGATCGCTGTGCTTCAGAAACCAGTTGGACAATCTGAGCCAATAGAGTTTCTTTTCCAATATGTTCGGCGCGCATCACAAAGCTGCCAGACATATTTAAAGTACCGCCAATGACTTTTGATCCTATTTGTTTTTCAACCGGAATGGATTCACCAGTAATCATGGATTCATTAATAGAACTATGGCCTTGAATAATGACACCATCGGTAGGAATTTTTTCACCCGGCCGTACTCTTAATTCATCATTAATTTGTATTTCATCGAAAGGAATTTCATTTTCTGTTTGATCAGTTATTCTTCGTGCGGTTTTTGGAGATAAATCCAGTAGTGCACGTAAAGCTCCACCGGTTTGTTCGCGACCTTTTAATTCTAAAACTTGTCCCATCAATACTAAAGCTGTTATCACAGTAGCCGTTTCAAAATAAAGATTAGCTTGGCCATGAGCCGATTGAAATGCTGCGGGAAACAGATTTGGAAATAATAAGGCAATAACACTATAAACATAGGCAATGCTGATACTCAAACCAATGAGTGTAAACATATTCAAATGCCGATGTTTAAGGGAATGCCAAGCTTTTTTTAGAAGAGGGGAACCACACCAGAATATAACGACACTCGCTAAAATAAACTGCAGCCAAGCAGAAAAAATTTCTGAGATAGATGCTACGAGGGATTTGAGTCCTGGAAGATGTAAACCCATGGTCAGGAATAAAATCGGTAACGTCAATATAACGCTCAACCAAAATCGTCGTGTCAGGTCATTTAACTCATGATGGCAAGTATGGTGAGTCATCTTGCTTGAGAGAATTCGTGGCTCTAAGGACATACCGCAAATCGGACAGCTCCCAGACTGATCGCGAATAATTTCGGGATGCATGGGGCAAGTATATTGTTGGGAGTGGAGGGTAGTATGACGTTTATCCTTTGAATCTAGGATGGACATAATAAATACCCTTAATAAGTGATTTGATAGGGTCAATTTTACATCACTCTTTTGCAGATAAATAGAGGTTTCTAAGGGTTTTGTGATTAGAATCAGTCAGTAGGGCAGATAATATTTCTGTTAATTAGCAGAAAAAAATGTGGATGGATAATAGGAGGTGTTTTACTTAGGCTAAAGCAATTTTTCGTGAGTTTCCTAAAAAAATAGACTGATTTCGAAATGAAGGAAGGTTTTTTTCAGTGGGCATGCAGTTTTTTTAAGTTTTATAGGGCTTGCCTCCTATAATATGCACTGAAACTCCGTGAATTTTTACTTATTGCATAAATTTTAAATTTAGTTTAGGCTAATTCTTTTTAGTGCGCTGTCAGAATAAAAACAATAGGGGGCGACTCTATGTATGTTTCTAAGGCTATCTTACCTGCGGTTCCTTTTCTTATTATTGGCACTCAGGCCATTTCTCAAGTCATAAAAAAGCTTAAGCTTGGTTTTATATCCCATCGTTATTTATTGATTAATGCAAGGCTTTGTGTCGGTAAAAATCCACAAATATCTCCATGAATAGTCCTGAATCACAGCGACGTTTGTGTGAAAAGCTTTACCATGATTTAGGTGAGGCTATCGTTGCTTGTTTAAATGATAAGAAAATTCATGAAATCATGCTCAATCCAGACGGTCAGCTTTGGACGGACAGCCATGAGGACGGTTTATTATCGGTTGCTCATTTACCTTCTACACAAGCATTTTCAATTATTCATGCGGTAGCGGGTTTTCATAATTTTGTCATTACGCAACATAATCCACAGCTTGAAGCGAGATTACCTTTTTTTAAAAGCATGCAAGGTCAACGTTTTATTGCACAAGTCCCACCAATCGTATCGGCTCCCAGTTTTACTATTCGTAAACAATCAGAGGTTATTTTTACCTTAAATGATTATTTGCATAGCGGACGTCTAACCCAACAACAAGATTTTGTGTTACGTGATTTAGTACAAAAGCGAAAAAATATTTTGATTTGTGGCGGACCAGGTTCCGGGAAAACCACTTTGATCAATGCCTTAATTTTAGAAGCTTTACGCCAAGATGATAAGCAACGTTTGCTCATCTTAGAGGATTTACCCGAGTTACAATGTCCTTCGTCGAATAAAGTAGCCATGTTGACGAGTTCGTCGGTTACCATGACGGCTTTAGTGCGTATGGCGATGCGTATGCGACCGGATCGTATTTTGCTCGGTGAGGTACGTAGCTTCGAGGCGTTGGATATGTTAAAGGCCTGGAATACCGGTTGTCCGGGCGGTATGTGTACCGTTCATGCTAATTCAGCACAAGAAGCGATCCAACGGATTTTAGATCTGGCTATGGAAAATAGACTCACTGCCCCACCATTACAATTAGTTTCTCAAACCATTAATACCATTGTTTCAATCAATCGAAAGGGACATCAAAAAGGTTTTATTCACGAAATATTAACTTTAGGGTCCTATCAAAATGAACAATTTACGTTTACGAAATTGGCTTAAGTCATTAATTATTGGAGGTAGCATAGGTTGGATTAATCTAGCCGATGCTGATGCAGGTTCTGATCTTCCTTTTAATTCAACCATGAATCTTTTAAAAGATTCGATTACCGGACCTTTTCTCATGTCGGTTTCGATCATTATGATCGTTGTAACCTGTTTAATGCTGGCTTTTGGAGAGTGGGGTGATGGGTTTAAAAAACTAATCAATATCGTTTTGTGGTTATCGATTGCCTTTTCCGCAACGAGTTTTGTTACCACTTTGTTCGGCGCTTAAGTGAGTTGTTGATGCAGGGCACATCGACAGTGTATTTCAAAGCGCTTAATCGTGAATTCCACGTTTTTGGCGTTGATAGACAATTATTTTATTTATTTGTGGGTTTATGTCTGCCGATCGCAGTTTCTGCCCATCTTAATTGGTTAATGGATCTGATTGCGTTATTTATTTTTATGATTCTTTACCTAGTGGGAGTGTATATCACTCGGATTGATAAGCAAATGTTAGCGATTTATCGCCGACATATTCATTATCAAGACTATTATCCAGCACATCCGAGTGTCTCTGCCAAAAACATTCTGATTAAACCCAGCGTCCCTATCTATCAAGGAAAACGAGGTTTTTTCAATGTGGAATAATAAACGTTACCAGCGTTTAGCTGGATTTTCTGATTTATTAAATTATGCACACTTCATTGATGATGGCGTTATCATTAATAAAGACGGTGCCTTTTTATTAGCCTATCGTTTTCGTGGCCCCGATCTTTATTCTGCCAGTCGTGCCCAATTAGATGCGTTGACGGCAACTATTAATCGTATGGCGAGCTTTTTAGAAGATGGTTGGATGCTGCATGTCGATGAAATACGTATTCCTAGTTTAGATTATCCCGATGCAGGTGCGTTTCCTAATCTTGCTGCTGACTTAATTGATCAAGAACGTCATCGTACGTATGAAACGGCAGGCAACCATTATGAAAATCTACAGTTTTTAAGCTTAGTTTGGAAATTTCCTTTAAGTGTCGTAAAAACAACACGACATTGGTTTATTGATGGCTTACCTGATGAGCAACAACATGATCTCACACAATTATTAAAACAGTTCCTGAATCAGGCGGATCGTTGTATCAGTTTACTAAGTACGCAATTTATTTTAGAAAAACTGAATAGTGCTGATTTATTAAGTTATTTAAAATTATGCATTACCGGGGATGTTGCCCCTGCAGCAGTTCCTCCTGAAGGTTGTTTTCTGGATGTGGTATTAGCGAGTCGTAATGTGACGGCGGGGTATTTACCGCGTGTGGGTGATAATTTTATTTATTTATTATCGATTGTAGGCTACCTCAATGAAGAAACTTTGCCGGGATTATTAGACGAATTAGGTACTTATCCTTTGATTTATCGTTGGTCGAATCGTTTTATCCCTTTAAGTGATGTTACCGCAGAACGAGAAATAAAACGTTATGTCCGCAATTGGAACAACAAAGTTAAAGGATTTTCGGGTGTTTTCAAAGAAGCCATCTTTGGTAAGCCATCCAATAAAGTGAACAACGATGCGTTGCAAATGAGTAAACAAGCCACTACAGCGAGTACACTGAATAGCAGTGGGAGTACGCGGTTTGGTTATTGGTCGAGTACATTAGTATTAATGCACACCGAGGTTCAATTATTGGAACAAGCGGCTCGAGACCTATCTGCTTATTTAGAACAATCCGGTTTTTCTTGTATACGTGAAGATGTTCATGCTTTTGATGCGTGGTTGGGGACTATTCCAGGCCATGGGAGTTGTAATCTGCGTCGTGTATTTATTAATTCAATTAATTTGGCGCATGTTTTACCTTTGCATACCTTATGGGCGGGAGCCCTCTATAGCTCTCCGGAATCTTTATTACCTGCGGATTCTCCACCGGTGTTTTATGCCGAAACAACGGGGAAAACTCCTTTTCGTTTTCATATGGATGTTGCTGATGTTGGACATCAAGTCATATTAGGGCCTACTGGTTCAGGTAAATCGACGTATCTAGGCTTTTTAATCGCACAATTTTTACGTTATCCAGGGGCACAAATTTTTGTTTTTGATAAAGATTATTCTCAGCAAGGATTAACGGCTGCATTGGAAGGGTATCATTATGATATAGGGCATAGTGAAGCATTATCTTTTTGTCCTTTAGCCGATTTATCCACTGAAACAAAACAGTTACGTGCCATACAGTTTATTGAAGACCTCGTTTTTTTACAAAATGTCAGCTTAACTCCAGAGAGACGTAGAGCGATTCAAAGTGCGATTGTTTCATTAGCAGACGATATTCATGCACAGAGCCGTACGTTGACGGTATTTCGTGCCGAGGTACAAAACGAAGCGGTACGTTCCGCTTTAAACTATTACACACTCGAAGGCCCGCTTAAATTATTGGATGCAAGTGACGACGTCGTGCGTACCGATGCTTATTTACAGACATTTGAGATGTCTTGGGTTTTAACGCAGAAGCCGGAAGTTTATGTACCGATATTAAGAACGATTTTCGATCGTATTACCGCGAGTTTAGAAGATAGTAATAGATGCGGGCCTAGCTTAATCGTATTAGAAGAAGCTTGGCTTTATGTCTCGCATGAATTATTTTCTCGCCAACTTAAAGATTGGTTAAAAACCTGTAGAAAAAAGAATGCGCGTGTGGTGTTTGCGACCCAATCTTTGGCGGATCTCTATGATCCGACTAACAAAAATTTGACAGAAACCACCGCCACCATTATGGAATCCTGCCCAACCAAGATTTATTTACCTCATCCCAGTATGGAAGCAGAAATTAAAACCTTGTATCAAAAGATCGGATTATCTGAACGGCAATTGGAAATTATCATTAATGCTATCCCTAAACAACACTATTATTTAGTTAGCCCAGAAGGTAACCGTTTATTCGATTTAGTTCTAGAAGATTTGACTTTAGCGTTGGTGGGTTTGTCGCGTGAAAAAACCAAGGCACTTCTGCAATGTAAAGCAACTTATCACAGTCACTGGTTAAACCATTGGTTACAACAGGAGGGGCTATTGCCTATGCGCAAATGAAGCTCTTTGCGACAGCGATCACACACTATTTAACGAGTTTTAATAGTTACATTAATCCATTGTTACATTGGGGACAATGGTTATTCCTATCCTTATTAACTATTAATCTCGTTTGGATGGCTTTATGGCATGCGTTTGATCAGGATACTTTTTCGCATACGATGCCTACTTTTATCAGAAGATTTTTTGTTATTAGTGTTTTTTACACCATCATGATCCATCCTGAGTGGTTAACACAATTACTCCAAACGTCAGAGTATATGGGGGGAACATTAACAAAAATAAGTTTAACACCACAAGCGATTATTCTCGCGGGTATTAAGCTCAGTAATAAAATAATGATACCACTAGCAGGCGGGAATTTATTAACCGGTGGCGTTGGATTTATCGTGGCGTTATTGGTTTCTTTACTGGTTTTATTTGTATTTCTTATGGTGAGCTTAGATCTGCTGGTGACTTTGATTACAGCCACGCTATTAATTTCGATGGCTAGTTTTTTTCTGGGCTTAGCTCCACAAAGTGAGACGGTGGGACGTCAAGCTTTGAATGCGATATTGCGTAACTGTATGAAGTTATTTGGCTTATATGTAGTGATCGCAGTAGGTTTGCAAGCCATGAAGCCATTAACTGCCATCGTACCGATGCAATATACTCAGCTCGATCCATATGTTTGGATCAGTGCAGTGGTCTTACTGTTCTGGCTTTTATCAAAAAATGTGCCAAGACAATTGAGTGCCATTATAATTGGGTTTATTGAGATAACACCCACGGCAACATCAACGACGAATCTGACTAGCAGTAGTCAGACGTTGCAAACACTACAGACTCCCGCTACTGAAACAACGGGCTCTATAGTTATTCCATCTTTGGTCCAAGCGGAAAGCAGCCAGTTGAGTCCTATGTCTACAACCCTTCATACGACGCTTTCTAACGGAAATTTATCGACCCAATTTGGACAGATTGTTCGTAAATTAGCAACGCGATCAAGGATGACAAATCCGCATAAAAATAATAAAAAATCTAAGGTTAATAAATAATGTATGCTTAATTCTGATGCAGAAAATCCTTATACCAAAGGATCGGAAGGACGTAAAGAATGGAATGATCGTTATAGCAACCTGCAACAATCCAGTCGTTATTGGCAGCGCGCGTTTTTTTGTTCCATACTGATCAATATTATTTTTGCCCTGGTCATTGCCAAGATTGCGACACAGTCACAGATAAAACCTTTCATTGTTGAGACCAATCGCGGTATGCCTTATGCGATAAGTGCACTGCGGAATGTTTCTACCTCCGATCCGCGCATTATTAATTTTGCAGTCAATCAATACATCATCAATGCACGTAGTATTATTCACGATACAACCGCAGAAAAAAGTTTACTGAACAAGGTTTATGCGTTTTCGGCCGATCAAGCGATCCCTTTTCTACAAGATTATTACCAAAAAAATGATCCGTTTCGTTTAAGTGCACACTATACGGTGGCCGTCCAGATTATTAATTCCTTTCCGCTCAGTCCGCATACCTGGCAAGTTACATGGGATGAAACTCAATATAGTCGTCTTGATCATCATATTCTCAATGTCACGCGTTGGGTGGCGCAGTTAACCCATCAATTCGGAAAAATTAATCCTAATTTTATTAATGATAATCCCTTTGGGTTGTATATCACCCATATTACTTGGTCGAAGAATGAGATAGGAGCTAATAATGCAAATTAAAATGATTGGCAGCATTTTGTTGTTCATGTTGATATCAGGCTGTGCTAGCCTCGCTGAGCCCGCCCCGGTTTTTATTCCAGCAAAAAAAAATCAGCTACAACCTCAGCCAGCGATAATAAAAAAGTCTAATTATCACTTAAGTTACGGTACTGATCCCGCTTTAGAACAAGCGTTTGCTCGTTATTTAAAGTCAGGTAAAGCACCTAACATTGTGAGTAAAGGGTTTGTTAATTTTGCGTATAGCGATAATGATGAGCCGATCATTAATACCATCCCTTTACAAGAAACGGTGGTTTCACTGGAACCAGGAGAAAAATTTGAGAATATTTCCACCGGTGATCCAAGTCGTTGGTCCTATGCGATAGCGACATCGGGGCAGGGGTCGTTACAGCAACAGCATATTTTAATTAAACCCTCTGCGCCTGGAATTAGTACTAACATGGTGATTACAACAAATAAACGCATTTATAATTTGCGTTTACTCTCCGGATCCAATCCTGACAGCAATAGCATGCGCATGGTGCGCTTTTGGTATCCGGCTGAAATGCAGGCAGCGGCGACAGCAGGCACAAGTGATGCAATGAGTACGGCAGCGGATGTTGCATTAAACCACTTGAATTTTGATTATCAGTTAAGTAGTACAAGAGGACACTCTCTACCGAGTTGGAAACCCACACGCATCTTTGATGATGGAACACATACGTACATTCAATTTCCAGCGACGATGGCTAGCACAGATATGCCCGTTTTATTTGTGTTGCGTGGTAAAAGCAATGAATTAGTTAATTACCGTTATCAATCACCCTATTTTGTTGTAGATAAATTATTTAAACAGGCCGTATTGATATTGGGCGTAGGTAGAGCGCAAACCCGATTACTTATTACTAATAAAATGTATGCAAGAGCCCTATAACATGTCACCACAGCATCCAAAAACAGTCGTTCTAAGAAAAACTTGGATCTTGATTGCCACTATTTTATTGCTCGTCATTATCTCTTTAATCCTAAATAACCTATACCGAGCGTCTCATCAATCTCACCGATCCACCGAGGTGGATAAAACATTGGTGGCTTCCAGCCCCGCTAATACCCGTTGGTATCAACAACAAACGGTTGCGGAGTTACCTACTCCACCGGTCATCTTGCCAATGCCTATTCTGAAACAGGAAAACGAATTTTCTGAAGCGGATTTAAAAGCGATGTCCGAACCCATTAGCAGTCATCAACTCAAAGCGGCGCTACCTTCTGTGACTAACACAACAAATAGTACGACAGAAAAATCCGGTACGGTTCAGAATAGGCAAAGTGAAAAAAAAGCTTTTATACAAATCAAAGCGACAGATAGTAATGTCAGTAATTCTTTAGTTTCTCGGTTGCAAAATTTGGATACTCCCTTTGAATTACAAGCGGGTAGTATTATCCCAGGGGTTATGATAACAGGAGTTAACTCGGATTTGCCTGGGCAAATTATCGCACAGGTACGATCAAATATTTATGATTCTCCTACGGGTAAATATTTATTAATTCCACAAGGTTCGCGCTTAACCGGTCAGTACGATTCACAAATTACCTATGGTCAGCAACGAATTTTGATTATTTGGAAGCGAATTATTTTTCCGAATGGGCAAAGCATTGATCTTCAAGGCATGCCTGGTATCGATAGGCAGGGTTATGCGGGATTTAAAGGCGATGTAAATAATCATTATTTACGTCTTTTTGGCTCAGCCATCTTGATGAGCATTATTGGGACAGGAGCGCAACTTGCTGCGCCTATCCCCGATAATGTGCTGACGCCCCTAACGGTAAAACAAGCGTTAGCGCAAAGTTTGAATAGCAATTTAGTGAATATCAGTTCGAGCGTTACTGCCAAAAATCTTAACATTCAACCTACTCTGGAGGTGCAACCTGGATATGAATTTAATATTTCTGTGACTAAAGACATGGTTTTTCCGAAATCCTATTCCTTTTAGTGTGGTTTAACTATTTTATTTTAATGAGGGAGTTGTTGACGAATAAGTATCAAAAATTCTAATAAATAAATGGGTTACTTATGAAAAAAATAACAAAATCAGATAAGCTTAGAAAAATAAAATCTATTGATAAATGGCGGACAACTTATTTAGTGGCCTCTATTTTTTCTATCTCATTTCTTTTGTATGGATCCGCTGCAAGAGCAAGTTATGGGATTTACTTTAACAATAATACAGCAAACAAAGTTAACTATCGTTCTTTTCTTAAGCTTAATAAACAAAACGCAATTTGTTCTGGTTTAGATCCGCATTATTATCATGCGTATTCGGGTATTGCGAACCCGTATCAAAAAGTCAAACTGTTTGACATTGATTATGGTAAAGGCATGAGTAAAGGAAAGTTGTTTTGCCTACAATCTCATTTTACTATCCAATCTAAAAATAATCCTTCCAGTGCCACAACAACAGCTCGGATTTCCGGCGCTTCAGTGGGCTCAGAGATTAAATCAGTATCCTTGACTATAAATAAGCAAGACTATCCATTGTTTGCTTCAAAACCTTATCCCCATCCAGTGGCTTTAGCTCAACTAAATAATTTAAAATTGGGTGGTGATTCGAATTATTCTTTTTATGCAGCGGCTATCCACTATTTTTTTTCTGATCAATCCACTAATGAAATAGATTATGTACTTTCATTACCGCAAACGCGTTTTTTTAGAAGTAACCATGACAATCAACTTGCCATAGGGACTTACAATGTTCAGCTATGGCCATTTTATGCCAATTCGTCTATGCGTATGAATGAAGCCAAAATGCGCGCACAACTTATCCCGTTAAACCTTACGCATTACGATGTTGTTGTATTAGAAGAATTAATGGATAAGAAGTATCGCGATACGGTGAATACACTCATGAAAAGGGACTATCCATATCAATATGGTCCGACGATGGATTATGCACCCTTAAGTGGAGGGACGGTTATTTATAGTCATTGGCCTATCCTAAAAAAAGATTCTATCATTTATCAGGATTGTAATAAGCTTGACTGTGGTGCGGCTAAAGGGGCGCTTTATATTAAAATAAAAAAAGGAAATACCGTTTACAATATTTTTGGAACCCACTTACAGGCAACGGAGGGAGCTAGTACGGCTGCTGCGGATAGGGCAGCACGTGATCAACAATTTATTCAGCTGCGTCAATTTATAAAAAAGCAAAAAATTAATAAAAATCAAGCGGTCGTTATTGCGGGCGATCTCAATATTGATTATCAAGCCTGTTTTCTGAATAAAGATTGTGGAGAATATCAAAAAACGATTCAGTCGGTGGATAAAAATTATCCTCGTTGGAATAATATCAATACCGTACCTTTTGGTAGCGATCCGAGTAAAAACCTCATGAATACTGACCCGAATGGTGAGATGGAAGATTATGTTTTGCCGGTTTCTATCGGGTATTTGGTGCCTACGACACAACAATCACATATAAGAGTGATTCGTGAGCCAGCGATACCCCTCATGTATGATGGTGGTTTACAAGTTTTTCATAATCCGTTTGGTGACTTAGATTTATCGGACCATTTTATGTTGGAATCTATCTTGTCTTTCCCCTCTGTCAAGAAACAATAATTTTCACGTCGCAACGTTAGAATGGTGGTACTTAACAGTAAGAAGAAATAAAAAATGAAAAAAATAGTATTAATAGGGCTCCCTTTATTAACCAATCTTTATTTTTGCAGCACGGCTGCTCAGGAATTAAATACGCCAATTAAGTTACTCCCGCCCATCCACAAAATATATGTATTCGGCGATAGTTTATCAGATACGGGGAATCTTGAAGCAGCCACATTGTCCTTTTTACCCAATGCGAATAATTATTTTATGGGTAGATTTTCTGACGGTTATCTGTGGATTGATGATTTAGCAGAAAATTATCACACGACCGTCCAAGATAACCAATTTATCAAAAATTATGCCGTGGGAGGAGCCACGGCGTTTCCTTATGTCAATCAGGTTTCTATTTTTCATTGGGGCTATTATTTGGTAGGTTCTCTGGGTAACCAACTTTACCAATTTACTAAAACTTATCATAAATTTGAACCGGATGATTTAGTGATTGTATGGATAGGTGCGAACGATTTATTGTGGGCAGGGGACATGTATTTTTGTGGAAAACTGACCAAAGCGTGTATTGAAGGTCAGGTAGAGAAGCCTGATCAAACTATCATCGTTCAAAGGGCAGCCCATGTTGTACAAAGGCAAGTGCAAAAGATGGAAAAAGATGGGGCAAAACACATTATTTTAATAGGATTACCTGACTTCTCGATTGTTCCCCGATATATCTTTCAACAACCTGCAATAGCCGCTTTGAAAAAAGCCGATGTTAAATCTTATAATGACAAACTAAAAACTTTCGTGAAGGAAAATCAAGCGCAAGGTCATGCTATTCTCTTTTATGATTTAAACAAGCTTTTACAAGGGTTGATTCACAATAAAGCAGAGCAAGCTCAAGACAAAATTACCGATGTTGTTCATTCATGCTTGTATCGTAATCAGGAACCGCAGGCTATTTGGGAATCTATGGCACTGGATCGTTACAATCCTTTATCCATGTATGCGGTTATTCCTGTATTCAGAGACGCTTTATCGGGCCCCAATTATTATAGAAGCGGTGGTTTTAAAGAGTTTGTCGATAAAAAATGTGGTAATAGTTATTTATTTTGGGATACCTTACACCCTACCAAGAAAGGACATTTTATAATTTTTCAACATCTTTTAAACTATATACACAGTCATTTTAATCTAAGCCGAGCAAATACAGATATCGGTTTTTGTTATAATCTCCAAGTCACCAATAAAGGATGGTACGTATTAGATGTATCACAAAAAAATAATCCATGTGGTCCAAAAAATACTTATATGCTAAAGAATAGTGAAAAACTGGTGTCAGTAGAATACAATAAACCAGTAAAGTTTAAAGCGGTATTAGGTAAATCTATTACTTTTTTTCATTTGCCCACGCCTATTCAAGGTCTGGGAGCAAAAATAAAATGTACTGGCACAACGATTATAGATTTTAGTTGTAAACAAACCACTTAAGTTTTATTAAGTTAACTTACGCATTCTTTTTATTAGAGAGTGCGTCAGTGTTTAATTTATTCGGGTAGCCGAAAATGGAATCGAACCACCGACACCAATGTTTTTTAGCTTATGCAATAATATGAATCCGATTTTATGGAAAAAACCACCCGCCAAATTATCGATTTCGCGCTCAGAGTTACATGTTTGGCGAGTCCATCTGGATCAGGTTAAGGATCAACATAAATATCTTATCTCACTACTTTCGCCCGAAGAGATAAAGCGATCCGAACGATTTATTTTTGAGCGTGACAGTTATCGCTATCAAGTGACACATAGCATGAAACGCTTGATTCTAGGCAATTATTTAGATTGTGATGCACAATACTTACGTTTTGAAGTTGGAAATTATGGAAAACCATCACTCGCTAGCTTACAAAACGCATTGAATATTCAATTCAATCTATCTCACTCACATAATCTTATTCTTATAGCGGTAACACGAGCAGATTCGATAGGTATCGATATAGAATATTACAAAAAAAAACTATCGATAGAGAGTCTAGCTGAAATTATTTTTTCACCTCTCGAAAGGAAATTTTTTTCAGAATTGAAAAGCCAGCAAGAGAGAAAGAAGGTCTTTTTTCGTTGCTGGACCAGAAAAGAAGCTTACTTAAAAGCCATAGGAACTGGATTAACGCAGGATATTTCTAAAATTTCTGTGGATTTAAGCGAATTTTCAGTGCAAGATTGGTTACAGGTTCCGACGCTTAGCAAAACAGAGAATACCCAATGGAAACTTTTTACGTTGGATATGCGTAATGCTTACATGGTTGCGGTCGTTGCAACGGCTTTTCAATGTTATTTAACTGGTTTTGATTTAAATATATTACATGAATAACACAGTCATTCTCAGTAGGGTTTGAGTTTTATTTTTCAGTTATAGGTACCGGAATTTCAATTTTAAATTTGGCTGCTTTTACACCTAAATCAATGAATGATAACAGTGGAATATCATTAGGGTCGCAAACGAGTATATGGGTTCGAAAGGAAGATAGTTTTTTCGTATAGACTTGAACACTATTTAAAGATTCTATATTTAATCTCTCATTAAGAACCATTGATCCTAATGTAAACGGCATTAATCCCGCTTCGCTAGATTTAAGTGAAATAACCATGCCTGTTTGTAGTGCACAGTCTAATAAGCTGACAATGCTTCCTTGTGTGTTTAAAGAGAGTTTTGCTCGAGAAGTATTTTTATACACATCGACGTAGTCAATGCATTGAAAGTAGGGACCATAATCAATGCCTAATTCAGAAAAAGCATTATAGACTTGTAACGCAGAGTATCGGGTTAAAGGGTTAGATTTTAATGTGTGTTTTACCTCCTCTAACCATGATTTTGGCAAAACTAAAGAACTTTTTTCAATGAATTTACCGAATGAAAAGCTTGTTTCCTGTAAGTCCTTGAACTCAATTTGGTACCCCTCTTGTATGGGTTTTAATGTGATAGATAAAGATAAATTGACCTCATCCGCTTTGATAGTGATAGGCCTTATCCAATAAAAATTTTCTACAGCAGTTAATGGCGATTTAATGCCAGCGCGTTGAAGTACCATCATGGCGAATTCAATATGAGCAACCCCCGGTAATATCTTTTGTTTGAAAACACGATGATCCTCTAAAAACGGGTGGTTATTGGCTATAGTTAATCGGTACTCATGAGGACTTAATTTATGTAAACTAATATTTGTCAGTAAAGGTTTGACGGTAGTTTTATTGCTTAATAAATTTGTGTACCAGTAATTTTGCTCATCAAATGTATAAGGCGTTAAGCTGATACGTTGGAATGTGTTATCTGTGAATAAAGTTTTCCAATTAACAATTTCTTTATTGAGATAGGCCTGATAATAAGCGGCTAATTCGGGAAATTTAGTAAAATCAGTCAATTTCTTATCTTTTTTTTCTATTGTCGACAACTGTTTTTGTAATTCTTCGCGATTCGAAGCGATAAATGCTAAGCGATAATTCACAAAATGGTCACGTCCTATGGCTAAGGTATAGGCGATATCTTTTAAGCTAATTGACGGCGATAAGGAGTGTAAGTCTTCTATTAAGCTTAGAACCCGTGCTTTTAATGACTTCTCATTTTTTGCTGAAAGAATAATGAGTGATGCCTGTTCATCTTTTGGTGTTTCACTTTGTGAAGGGATCGATAAATTGGATACGACCACGTGAGCATTCGATCCTCCAAAGCCCATCGAACTTATTCCCGCTACCAATTCATCACCAACCCAAGCTTGGTTTTCGCTTAAAATTTCTAGAGAGGAAGCACTAAGATCGATAAGCGGGTTTAGTTTTTTAAAATGTAAGTTAGCTGGGAGTTGTCGATGACTCATAGCTAATATTATTTTTAGCAGTGATGCAAATCCAGCGGCCGCTTCCAGGTGACCGATATTTGTTTTTACTGCTCCGAGTTTTATCCGATTAGGATTATGAGTGAGAGCACTGTTTGCAAATGCTTTTAATGCATCAATTTCGATAGGATCCCCCAGTTTTGTGCCTGTGCCATGCGTTTCAATATAACTTAATTTATTAGCTAAGCTAGAATCGTAGGCTTCTAATAATAAGGCTAATTGTGCCTCTATATTTGGCGCACTAAGCGATTGTGCTTCTCCGCCATGGTTTTCTGCAACCGATTCAATGACTGCGTGAATGGTATCTCTATCTTTTTCAGCATCCGCTAGAGGTTTTAATAAGAACCCAATAACACCTTCCCCTCGAACATAGCCATCGGCTTCTTCCGAAAAGCTCGCACAACGGCTATGTTCGGATAAAAAATTACCGGCTTGCAGTGCTTCACTCAAATGATTATCCGCTATCAAATTAACCGCAGCAACAAATGCCATCTTATCGCGGGTTAAACAAAGTTGATCACAGGCTCGAATGAGTGCAGTCAGCGAGCCGCTGCAGGCGGTATCCAGCGTCATGGATAACCCATGCCAATTAAAATAATAAGATAAACGGTTAGCAAGTATGGCAGTGGAATTACCCGATAACGAATAAGGGTTTGCTTGCAGTGAGTCTTTAATTTGTGCGAGTAAATAATCCATGCCAGTAGCAGCGACAAAGCAGGAGATGGGAGAGGATCGCAACGCTTCGGCGGAATAACCCGCCTGTTCAAGTGTCTTCCAGGTACATTGTAATAACAAACGTTGCCTTGGATCCATTCTAGCGGATTCAAGCGGAGAGAGTTTAAAAAAACGTCTGTCAAAGCGTTCAATATTATCGATATAGCCTGCTTTATCAGTACTATTAAGCCAATTTCTATGGTGTGAGGAGACTCGATTTTCGTGGTTGATGAGTGAATGCCAAAATGATTTTGCATCCAGTCCACCAGGCATTAAACAGTCATAACCAATAATCGCTATTTTTTTCGACAAACGCTTTTTATGTGGTAAATGGCAGCTTGATCGTTCAATGTTATCTTGATTTTGCAATCGTTTAGCAATATCAGCGATATGGTTTGTTCTATAAAACTGATGTGCAGGAAAATCTACAGAAAATATTTGTTTTATCAACATCGATAAACGCGTAAAACTCAATGAATTGAAACCATAAGCAGTGAGTGATAGGCTCGTATCATCGATAAGTATATCGAAATGATCTTTAATAAGCTTGCACAAGCGGTTCACCTGACTATCACTCTGTGCGGGTGTGAATTGTTTTCTAGAAGAATGAACTTGTGGTTCCAGTTGCGATAAGGGCATATTGGCTAAAGCATTTTTTTCAATTTTACCACTGCGGGTCATAGGAAAGGCAGGGAGGTAGATTAAAGCGTGTGGGCACTTATAATCAGGTAACTGGAGTTTTAGTTGAGATAAGACGTGGTTATTATCAATTAAACGATATTCGCTGTTAGTATAAAAACAACATAGGTGTGTCTCGGGTTGTGCTCGCATGACTGTAACAACATCAATACCTGGTAAGATAGTTCTAACTTTTTCATTAATTTCATTGAGTTCTACCCGATGCCCTCTTATTTTAACTTGTTCATCCATTCGATTGAGGTATTGAATTTTATCTTGACCAAATGCAACAACTTTATCTCCCGTTAAATAAGCTTTTATCCCTGCTTTTGAGATAGTAAACGCGTTACTCTCACGGTTGCTATAGCCTTTTGCTACACACTCGCCGGTTATGAGTAATTGACCAGGCATACCTAAGGCAGGTGTTTTTCCTTCTTCATCGATAACATAAATTTCGCTATTGTCTACAACGGCACCAATACAAATAGGCTCATTTTTTTTTACTCTATTGACGGAAGCCCAAATAGTCGTTTCTGTAGGACCGTACATATTAAAAAGGGTATGCCCTTGATTTAAAAAATACTCTGTAAGAGAAAAGGGCAATGGTTCGCCGCCAATCCAGAGTATTAAGCGTTTTTTACTAAACCATTGATGGTTTTTTAAGAGTAGATAGCTTGATGGAGTAGCTTGAATAACCGTGATAAATTGCGTCTCTATTATTTTTGCTAACTCCGCCGCATTTTTTCTTAATTTTTCGCTAACGATATAAAGCGAAGCCCCACAAAAAAGAGGTAATAACAATTCTGCAATAGAAATGTCAAAACTAACAGGTGTCATCGCTAAGAGTGAATCAACTGCCGTTAAACCGGGTTTAAACGCCATGGATCTAAAAAAATTGAAAAGATTTTGATACGTGACCCTTACCCCTTTCGGTTTACCACTAGAGCCAGAAGTAAAAAGTGTATAGGCAATATCTTGTTTAGAAGTAGAATTAAAAGACTCATTGCTAAGTTTTTGTTGTGTTTTTAATTTTAAGATCGCATTGATATGGATTAATTGGTATTGACCCGTGTCATTCTTGATTCGATGTAATGTTTGGTCATCAACAATAATAAGTTTTAAATCGGTATCATGAATTATTTCATTAATAACAAAGTCAGGTAATTCGATGGCAAGAGGGATAAATAAGGTAGAAGAAAAAATACAAGATAGCATGGCGACAGGTAAATAATATTCGCGCGCCAGGTAAATGCCTATGCCTTTATCTCGTATTGTGCCATCAAATTTTTTTAATTCTTGATCAATACATTGCACAGCGCAGGCAATCTCATAGTAACTCATTTGATGTGTTTCAGATTGAATCGCTATTTTTGATGCATATTGTTCAGTTATTGTAAACAATTGTTCCGCGAGTGTTATTTTTGGCAGAGCAGTGATACGACCCACTGAGATAGGGGTTGCTTGAGTAGAAAATTTAAGTGAACTAATGTAATTATGAGTGTTTTGTGTGATGAAATCGATCGTTTTTTCAAAATTTTTAGCTAATTGATTGAATAATTCAATGGCAAACTCACCACGGTTTGATTCAAGTTGAATGACCATTTTTTTTTCATTAAAATTATAAACTAGTGAGAAGCATTTAAGGCTGCTTTGACTATTGATAGGGGTGACTGAAGAAGGTTTTCCTTTAATACGAGGGCTTTCTAATGGCAATAGACCCGGAGAATGATTGATAAGTACATTAAATAAATTGGGATGGTGATTGAGTTTTTCATCAAGCATTGAGATTAATTTAGAAAAGGAAATGCTTCCCGCTAAACGATGTTGTTTTCTCTGTGTTTTAATTTCCTCTAGCACGGTTAATACGCTGCTTTTTTTATTACAGGTAATAAATAACGGTAATAGGGTAAGATAACAGGCAATGGCTTGATGTGGCAGTCTCTGACTAGCGCAGTAAGAAAGCACTAAATTGTTCTCTGTAGTTTCTTCATTAGTCGAATAAACATGAATAAGTATGGCGACTGCCGCTGTGATCACTTGAAAGAGTGTAAATTTATGTTGCTCTGTGAACTTTTTTAAGCGTGAAAAACAAGCGGGGCTAATATTCCAACGTGTCGCTATAAACGCTTTATTAGTTATTTTTGGTAAAAAGGGGAGTGCTTGATAGACCGATTTATAGTTCAGTTGCTTCTGCCAGTAATTAATAGCATTTTTTTGATTTTCCTGTATCTGAAAATCGGAGTTAAAGTTTATTTGATTAAGCTTATTAGCAAATACACAGGATAAGGCTTTACAAAAATCAGAATAACAAGCCCCGTCAAAAATTAAATGGCTTAAATGAACAATAAGCGAACCACTTTTAGAATTTTTTTTCCACTCGAAGCAATACAATGGAATACTATGGATAGTAAAAAGTTTTTTTACAGGTTTAATAGGTTCTAAAATTAAGCTCACAGGATTTAACGAGGGATCTTGCCGCTGCTTTAATAAAATCAAATCTTTTTCAAAAAAACGATATGTAAATCCTGGGCAAATTTCGGTTAATAATAAATAAATGGCGGTTTGTAGTTCGTCTATTTTCATCGCAGCGGTGATATGAAACTGATATGACAAGGTATTGGATACTAAATTCCCCTCTTTTTTCATGCTATCAAAGATTAATTTTTCCGACTCACTGGCATGTAGAATTTCATGATTCAGTTTAGGCATAGGGTTTTTCGACCTTTAAGAGGAATGCTAATAAATCAGGATTAAATTGATGGGTTTCAGTAAGAGGAATAAAATGGCCGCTATCAACGTAGGGCTTAACTTTTGATCCTTTAATATAAGCGAGAAATTTATTTTGCTCTGTACTTAATAGGGGATCTTTTTCACCATAGACAATCAGTGTGGGTATATTGATCTTTTGCAAATCAAAAGCTGAAATATTTAGTTCCATCAACGACTGGTAGTAATAACTTAAAACACTCATTTCAGATTTTGCACCAATGTGTTTATCAATATCGTCTTGTGTTTGATAGACAATCGAAAGGAAATTTTGTAGGGATTGAAGTTCATTTTGTATCGCTATGGTTTTACCAAATAATTCACTATCGAAATAGGTTGCACTACTGACTAAAGTCATACTCTGCACCAAATCTGGTTTCGTTAATGCAAGCAGTAAACTGAGTATGCCGCCTAGAGACCAACCAATAAAATGTGCACGAAGCTTATTTTTATCGAGATAATGAATAATTTGATTAACGATATTTTGCAAGGAAAAGGGCTGATTAGGATCGAATACAGAAGGGTAGTGACCGGGATAGTGGGGAATATGTAACTGATAAGCTTGAGCATGTAATAAGGGAATTTGTCTTAACCAAGCGAGGTAATTCGTATTTAATGGTGGCAATAATATAATAGGTATACCAGGCTTCTGACTGACTACCCAACATAGCGCTGAGGGTGGTGATTCTTTTAAAGATAAGCCTAGTGAGTTTAAGTTTTTTTCACTAAAGGGGCTATAGGATATTATCGCCTTATTTTTTTTCAGACTATCAGCAAATTTTGCTAGCGAAGGAGCATTCCAGACGGATTCTATTTTGACATCAATATTTTTCTCACGTAATGCGTCAATAAGTTGAATCGCCGTTAATGAATCGATGCCTAATTCAAGCAGTGACTTATTTTCATCAATAGCAAGCTTTTCATAATGTAGTAAAGAAGAAAGTATAGATTTAATGACTTCTAAGATTGCTTCGAGCGGTTCATTTTTTTCATCGGGGAGGGTGAGCGAGTGAGTTATCCAATATTCCTCTTTTAAAAAAGGATAGCTAGGTAATACATGAGGGCTTAAGTGTAAAGATAACGTTGAGAGTTGCGTATTATCACCCTTTAACCATGCTTGGATAATAGCGTGAGCACTATTATCTTGTCCCTCTGCATAAAATTGAACGATTGATGATTGCAGAGAGATATTTTGCAAATTTAAAGTTAAGCTATGATGGTCTTTTGCATAGACCGCTATTCGATGTGAAAAATATTTCGGTTTTCTAATCAAGCGAGCACTCATATCAGCAAGCGAAATCTCAGTGGTTGTGATTAAGAAATCGCGTAGATGATTAATAATAATTTCAAGTTTTTCATTATTTTCAGCACTGAAAATAAAAAAATGTTCGAAAAGATGAGATGGGTTGACGGTTTTTTTATGGGGAAACTTTAGAATTAAGTGAGCGTTTGAGCCGGTAAAGCCAAATGCACTGATCCCCGCATAGTATTTATCGTCTGGCCATTTGACAGTGGTTTGATTAATCGTAAAAGGAGCAATCGAGGCATGCTCACTTGCTTTCTTGAATAAGGGGTTAGGTGGAATAAGTGCGTGTTGATAGCTGAGCAAAACTTTAATGAGGCTAGCTAGACCTGCGCATACTAATGTATGGCCGATAATAGTTTTTGAAGAGCCTAGATAACAGGATCCTTTGATGACTGTATCGCCTAAAGCGCCAGCTAATCCTCTAAGCTCAATTAAATCACCTAGTTTAGTCCCTGTTCCATGTGTTTCAATCATGGCTAAATCATTGAAGCTAAGCTCGCTTTGTAACGCCCGTTGTATGACAGATTGTTGTGAGCGTGAATTGGGCGCCATCAAACCATTACTTAAACCATCATGATTCCAGCACAATGACTCAATAAGACCATAGACATGGAGTTTTAATTCAATGGCTTGTTCGAGTTTCATGATGACAAGCATGACAGCGCCTTCAGAAGGAACAAATCCATCCGCGCTCTCATCAAATACAGCACAATGCTGATTCGCTGAAATCATATCTGCCTGGGATGCAAGTTGATGAAATTCAGACGTAGAAAAGAGTGTCGCTCCACCCACTAATGCGGCCTTGCATTCACCACTTTCGATAGATAAACGCGCAATATTTAATGCCGACAAACCAGAAGAACAGGCGGTATCTATGGTAATTGAAGGGCCATTAAAATCATAAAAATAGGAAAGACGTCCTGATAAAGCGGAAGGCGCGTTACCTAAAAAACTATAGGTATTGGAAGAGGCTTTTTTGTTTAATAGTAATAAATTCTTATAATCACTAGGAAGACTAGAAGTGAAAATACCGGTATTGATTGATTTTAATGTTTCAATGGATAGCCCGCTCGATTCAATGGCTTGCCAAGATACTTGCATTAACCATCGTTGTTGGGGATCCATACATAGGGCTTCGTAAGGGGATATATTAAAAAAAGCAGGATCAAAACATTTAATGTCAGTTAAAAATCCAGCTTTAGCCTCATACCCATCCTGCCATTTTCTTACTTGATTGGCGCATTCATTGCCTGTAGTTAAATTTTTCCAATAAGTATCTAGAGATTCAGAGCCAGGTAGTTTACATGCCATGCCAACAATGCAGGTTTTGTTTAAATCTTTTTCTGTCCAAGTGTCTAAAGTAGTGGGTTCTTTTGCTAATGCCGTCATTAAATGTTCTCCGTCAATTCAGCGATGTCATTTAATGCAACAGGTATCTCATCATCAAACCAATAAGGTTTAAGGTCAAAACAATATCCCGGTAGATGGTGTTTTTTTATAGAAGTATTTCCGTATAATTTAGACCAGTCTAATTGTTTACCTTGCAAATAAGCTTGCATTGCATCGTCTGCATTCATTTGAGAAGAGAAATCATTGGGTTTGAGCGTGGTATTCACAATACCGCTATAATGACTATTCGTTAGTGCCTCAATGAAGTCATTAAGATTATCGCTGACTACCGCCATGCGATGTCTAAAATGTTCTCGTGCTGTATTTAGCGTAAATGAAAGGGAGAGCAGTGAGTAGTTGCCCCCTTCTTTTTTTAAAAAAATGGCAAGTTGTTGCCGCATTTTAGCTAATGAATTTTCAGAAACTGCCGATAAAGTAAATAAATAGCGTTTAGTTTCTGTCAATTGATCAGATGTCGGCGTTGCTTCATAGCGCATCATGACTAAATGCGCATTGGAACCGCCAAAACCAAAAGAACTAATTCCTGCTACGAGGGGATGTTTACTCTGCCATGATTTATTTTCTGTTAGTAGTTCAAAGGGCGTATTTTCTAATTGAATGTAAGGGTTTTGCTGGTTAAAGTGGATATTTGCAGGTAAATTTTTGTTTTTTAATGCATAAATAACTTTCATTAATGCGGGAATACCCGCTGCGGGTTCTAAATGCCCTACATTGGTTTTAACGGCACCCAGCTGAATGGATCCTTTTTCAGCATCAGGATTAAGAATAGCAAAAGCTTGAGTTAATGCATCAATTTCAACAGGATCGCCCAGTTTGGTACCTGTACCATGTGTTTCAATATAACTCACTTGTCTCGCTAATGAGGGACTATACGCTTTAAGTAGTAATTGTTTTTGTGCTAAAGGTTTAGGTGCGGTCAGCGAGTTTGCTTTACCACCGTGATTTTCAGCAAAACTTTTTATTATCGCGTGGATAGGGTCATTTGCTTTTTTGGCATCTTTTAGCCGTTTAATCAAAAAGCATCCAACCCCTTCACCTCGGACATAACCATCGGCATTTTTGTCAAACGTAGCACATCGATAGTTAGGAGATAATATCCCCATACTGCTTGCAGCATCGGTCACGACAGAGTCAATGAGCAAGCTGACAGCACCTGCTAAAACCGCTTCACATTCACCATTTTTTAAAGCGATCAAGCCACGATTAATAGCAACTAAGGTGCTAGAACAGGCGGTATCAATCGTTTGACTGGGCCCATCAAAATTAAATAGATACGAAATACGATTTGCAAGCATCGCATGAGCGTTACCGGTCGCTGCATAAGCATGATTACTTCGTTGTTGTTGCTGCAATAGGCCTTGATAATCATTAAATTGAACACCCACAAATACACCGACATGGTGTAGTTGTGAGGGAGTATAAGCGGCATTTAATAAAGTATTATAAGCCGTTTGTAGAAATAATCGATGCTGAGGATCCATTAACGTGGCTTCGCGCTTAGAAATACCAAAAAATTTAGCATCAAAACCCCGTATATCGGCTAGCGTTGCTGCATAATAGTTTCCATTTTTCCAACGTTCTACTTTTCTAACCGCAGATTGATTGTTCAGTAGACTTTGCCAAAAGCTGGCTATATCAGGTCCTCCTGGTAATAAACCATCTAAACCAATAATGGCAAAATCATCCTCTGACTCACCATAAATAGAAGGGGTACTTAGTATGGATTCACGGTTAAGAGCAGTCTGTTTAATAGCAGAGTCTGATTTTTTGACAATATAGCCAGTGATTTTTTCTAAGCTGTTGTAAGTGAAGAATGCACTGGGTGCCATAACAATGTCAAAGTAATGGCGTATTTCGCTTGCCATTTCAGTTAACAATAGGGAATTAAAGCCTAAATCACTTATTTGCATCTTTAAATCTAAATTTTCAGCAGGCATTTTTGTTATTTTTGTTATGATCTGTTTTAATTTTTCAAGTACATTTTCTTTATCTAATGTGTGATTATCAGACGCTGAAGAAGTCACTGATTTATAAATTAAATTATCTTTTATCTTTTGATGGTTTCCTAGCAAGGGAATTATTTGTGAGGGGATCTGTTTATTTAACAAGCTATCAAATAAATGAACGCCTTCTTCTTTTTTCAATGGGCGTAATCCTGTGGTTTCAGTAATATAATCAACCGTCGCTTGATCAATGGCTAAGCCTTCAACTTGCCAGATAGGCCAATTAATTGAAATGCTAGTCCCTGATCGTAAACCGGTCTTAACCTGCTGGACTCTATTATTTGAAAATAAATCTAAAAAGGTATTACCGACACAGTAATCCGCTTGACCGACATTACCAAATACGCTTGATACAGAAGAAAAACAGATAAAAAAATCGAGTGCTAAATTTTTTGTTGCTTCATCAAGATGAATAGTTCCATCAATTTTGCTGCCTATGACGGCGTTAAAATCAGCAAAACTTTTTTTGTTGAAAAGACCATCGTTCAATACAGAAGTGCTTTGTATGACCCCATCTAAGCGCCCATGTGATTGTAGGATATGGGTAATGCATTGTTCGACTTTTGCAAGCTGGGTAATGTCAGTGACATAGTATTCAAGCTTTCCTTGCGACTTGCTTAATTGAGCAAACAGTTTCTGTTTGTGAGTGCTTAGGTTGGATCGGCCAATAATAATAACGGTTGCGTGATAATTTTTTAAAAGCATTTCGCTAATTAATAGACCGATAGCGCCTAGACCTCCTGCGAGCAAATAAATACCGCCTTTTTTAAGTAAGCTTATTGACGGATGTGTATCTACCCCATGAATTTCAGTGTACTGATGCTCATACCAGCTTTTTTCTGAAAAAATAGTGTGTTGATAAGGAATATCATTTTTTTTGAAGCAACCTTGAGTGTTTTCTATTAAGTCAGCTAATAAGTTATCGGATTCTATCAACAGCATATGGAAATTAGACTTCTCTAAAGAGATGACTCTGAACAAAGCTGAGAGTGATTTAAGGTGTGCAAGTTCGGCATTGCTACGATAGGGCGTGCAATGTTGGTAGTATAAGGTTTGATTTAAAGAATAAACAAATTGAGCGAACTCAAAATGTAATTTAAAAAATTGTTTTATATCGGGTTGGGTTTCGTAGGCGCATAGGTTAACAATAAAGACATTGAGCGAATCTATGCTGGCTATACGAGACCGTAATGTTTTTTCCCAATCGTTATTTTCATCCAATAGGATGCAGTGATGATGAGTGTTATTAAGTATCGCTTCGATAGTTGCTGTTTGACCCGCAAGACATAAATATATTTTTGGCGAATCCTGTTCAAGCGCTAAGGGAGTATGGCATTCGCTACGATTTGGCGTTAGCAATAGTGGGTTAATGTTTATGTTTTCCCTAATAGTCACAGGATCGGTTTTATCAAAAATTCCGATTGCCCAATAAGCTTGTTGATTAAATAGTTTGTTGGGTTTTGCTAATACTTTACGTTGATGTGACGGGGGCGGACTTTTTAAAATGACGTGAGCATTCGATCCTCCTGCACCAAAGGCACTAATTCCTGCATAAAGACAATTCTGTTCAGTTTTCCATTCACACAATTCTTTTTGTAGCTTTAAACGACTATTTTTTAAAGGTAACTGTGGATTTTCAATGCTACAAAAAAGAGAAGGGACTAATGTGCGGTAGTGCATTTGTAGAAGAACTTTTACAATAGAGGCTAAACCTGCCGCTGATTCTAAATGACCAATGTTACTTTTCAGTGAGCCTATACCACATCGTGTTTGCGTTTCTGTTCCATAGGCGGTATTCAAGCCTTCAATTTCAATCGGATCGCCTAACGAAGTTCCTGTGCCATGTGCTTCAACGTAGCTGATTTTATTCGCAGAAAGTTTGGCTTGTTCCAATGCGTTAGAAATGACGATGGCTTGGGATTGAGCAGAAGGAACGGTGAAAGCACTCCCGCGACCCACTGCATTTAATGCACTCCCTTTTATAACCCCATAAATCTTATCTTCATCAACGAGGGCTTGTTTGAATGGTTTGATGACTAATGCGATGGCACCTTCACCAGGGACATAGCCATCTGCGCCGATACCAAAACTATAGCAGCGACCGG
The DNA here is from genome assembly GCF_001881495.1 of Candidatus Rickettsiella isopodorum. NCBI lineage: Bacteria > Pseudomonadati > Pseudomonadota > Gammaproteobacteria > Legionellales > Coxiellaceae > Rickettsiella > Candidatus Rickettsiella isopodorum. The sequence continues at coordinate 98,409 of NZ_LUKY01000031.1, forward strand.
TAGGGCTTAAAAATTTCCCCTCACTCAAGAATCGAAATTTACCCGGATGGCACATGATATTGACGCCACCTACTAAAGCGGCTTTGCATTCTTTTAAACGTAAACTATTAATGGCTAGGTGTAGTGCGCTTAAAGAACCAGAACACATGGTATCAACGGATAGGCTGGGCCCTTTAAAATCAAAGTAATGAGAAAGATGATTGGCTATTCCTGCAAAAGAGCTATTAATTAACTTTTGTTGAGACTCTAAAATTTGATAATGGCCATACATAGCCGCAATAAAGACACCGACGTTAGAGGTAAAATTCGAAAAAAAATCACAATCAGCGAGTGCCAAATAGCTTTGATGTAATAAACGGCGTGCTTGCGGATCCATTTTTTCTGCTTCGATCGGTAAAATTTTAAAAAACTGAGCATCAAACATCTCAGCGTGTGTGATGAATCCTCCATGTCTTGCATAATTAGCGCCAGATTTTTGTGGATCGTTAGTAAAGTAATTCCGCCAATTCCATCGAGAAAAAGGAATTTCTTGAATAGCGGATTGACCTTCCTTAAGGAGCTGCCACAACTCAATAATATTGTCTGCTTTAGGAAATTCTCCGGCCATACCAATAATAGCAATATCTTCTTCGCGATCCGTATCGTCGGTTATTAATGTTTCTGATAGCGAAGGTTGCAAGCTATTTTTTTTCTTACTTATGAAAGAATCCGTCATCTTGGTGGGTATTAAAACGTCGTTTAAAGCAGAATAATAATTTTCAATTAAAAATTGTGCGATAGCGCTTATCGTTCCATATTGAAATACTAAGGTTTTAGTAATGCTGATTTGATTCTCGCGATGAGAAAGTGATTGAGAAATGCGAACAGCGATATTAATCGCAATGATTGAGTCTACCCCTTTTTCTAAGAGATAGTCATGATTTTTTAAATCACGTAGCTTAGTACATTTTACGATGATTTCGTGAACCCATGCTTCAATTGATTTCAAGGATAGCGATTTAGAATCCGCTTGTGTTTTTAATGTTAAAGCTGTTTTTTTACTTGTTTGGTCAACAAGACTATAGGCTCCTTGGTATATAGCGGCTATTTCAACGTGCTGTGCTAATAGCTGGCACATCGATGCTAACGCTTTTTGAGGTAACATGGCTTCCAGCAAGGATGTGTTTTCCATTTGCATGCCTGACTCTGATTGCCAGAGTCCCCAATTGATGGAGTACCATTTGCTTAGCGTATTAGTTTTGTTGTTATGGCGGGTGATGGCGTTTAAAAAAGCGTTAGCTGCGGCATAATCGGTTTGACCTATATTGCCAATGATGCCGGAAAGAGAAGAGAATAATATCACCCAATCCAATTTAAAGTCTTTGGCTAATTGTTCTATGACTAAAGTACCACCGACTTTTGGTGTTAATGTTTTTACATAAGTTTCTATTTTTTTTGATCTAAACAAACTATCGTTGAGCGTTCCGGCAAGATGGAAGATTCCGGTAATTTTTCCGTAGTTTTTTTCTAGGTAAGTCGCTATTTCTTTCATTGCAACAAAGTCGCTGCAATCTACTTTAAAGTAAGCTTTAGCGCCGGTTATTTTTAGCTGTTTAGAAAAGACAGGATCTAATTCACGTCGTCCGGTTAAAAAAACTCGACAGCTAAATTCATTTTTTAAATACGTCGCTAAGATTTGTCCTAAAGCACCATTTCCACCGGTTATAATCACATTTCCTTGAAGAAAGGGAGGATGAATGGGTTCTAATGCGATACTAGACCATTGTGTGTAAACTAATTGATTTTGTTGTAATTTAAATTGCTTATAGCCGTGCGAGAAACACGTCTCAAAATAAGTAGGGAAGTTTTGCCAGAAACTATTATCAATCTCTAAGTGACAATACTGAAACGTCGGGACTTCTTGTGTTAGAGATAATGCGCTGCCATGAAATAAACTAGCGGCCATATTATCGGAAGATGAAACTAATAATAGCCGACAAGCAAATGATTGTAAGATTTCGAGTAATTGATAATTAAATTTTGCGGCAGATAGCCATGTGTTTTGATTCAAGGTTTGCTCTTTGTAAGCAAAGATTATATTTTTTCCAAGCGAAGAAAGAAAATTTTTTAAAGCAATATGCAGGCTTTCCCTAGAGAAGACATCCGTATCATTGACATAAAAACGAGTTAAAGTCGGTGTTGCTTTTTTAGATTGGTTATAGAGATTTTCATCATTGGTAAAAAAAAATGTGGCTGAAAAAGGTGGAGGTGTTATTAAATCACAAGGAGTGAATCGTTCACCTAAAATATTATTAATTAAATGTTCCATTTTTAATTATTACTCATGCTAAACAGGATGCACTCAGAGCAATTGGATTTTTGGCAAGGCGCTGTGAAAATGAGCAACCGGAGTGTATTGCAAGATACATGAGGATTGCGAGTTGATCGGCAACGCAGACAAAAATTCAAGTGCGAAGAGTATATAATTAATTTTAATAATACAGGGACAATTAGTTCACATCAACTGCTTAAATACTTTAATAAAAGGATGACAGGTTCTACAAGACTGTGATTTAATAATACAAATAATGGACAAAAAATTAAATCAAAATGGACAATGTAACTGATAATTTAATACTGAACTTTGAGTGTTCAGATAAGATCATTTTCACGCCTAAATGGACCGCTTATTCTTTTTCTTCAGATAAGAAATCTGTCAATAAAGAATTAATTTTTATTATTCCTCGAGATCAGTTTCATCTAAAAGATCGGCTTTCCACAATATTACCTAATGCGGTTATTTTTTTATTAGCGAATGAATCATCGATTTTAGATATTTCACAGCATATCGACAAAACGGAAGCAGTTCATGTTTTCTTTGCTTGCCAAACCAGTTGGCACCAAGGGATCGATGAAACCGCTTATCGTTTGTTTCTTGCCTTGATACAAAAATTGGCTAATAAACGAGTCGCATTGCATTTTGATATTGTCGCAACTAGCGCACTTTATAATCCCTATAGGAGTCATGTGGTACATCCTTTTGATGGTATCTATATTGGCTTTGCTCAAACCATGCAAAAAGAGTTGCTACACTGGACCATTAGAGTATTTAATTTAGATCATTTTAATCAAGAAAACCTTAATAGAATTCTTTATCAAACGTTTGAAAAAAGTGTAACTGGACCTATTCATATCGTTAATAATAAATACTATATCAGTGGTTTAGAGGCATTTACATTCCAACCCAATTTAGCGCAAAAAGATTTTAAAGAAAAAGGGACCTACCTGATTATCGGTGGAAATGGGGGCATTGGTTCTGCGTTAGCAGATTATCTTATACAACGTTACCATGCCCATCTCATTTTAGTGGGTCGGTCTGAACCTAGTCCAGAGCAAAAGGTACGTTACAAAGATCATTCAGTTATTTTTGAAACAGTAGACATTTGCTCGTCACCTTGCGTAGATAAACTTTTTTCTCGACATTCTACTATTAATGGCATTATCCATTCTGCTTTAGTACTCGATGATGCTTCTATTTTGACAATGACAGAATCGCAATTAATTAAGGTTATTGCGCCTAAAGTGCAAGGTACTTTTAATTTGATGAATGCCATTCGTTTTCGACAACTTGATTTTGTTTTATTTTTTTCGTCGATCCAATCTTTTATCGCGAATTCAGGTCAGGCCAATTACACAGCGGCTTGTGTTTGCAAAGATGCCATGGCGCATTTATTAAATGATGCATTTTTAGTAAATAGTAAAATAATTAATTGGGGGTTTTGGGGAAGTGTAGGTATTGTTGCGGATGATTTTTATCGTAACCGTATGAAAGAACTTGAAATTGCTTCCATTGAAGTTCAAGAAGGAATGCGTATTATCGAAAGCTTTTTGCAAAGTGATGTTCGTCAAATCTCGGTTGTGAAGGGTTCGCGTGCCGCCTTACAGCGTTTAGGGATTGAATTGAGTGATGAACATCTTCAAAGCCATTTTCTGTTGGATACAAAATCAAACCATGATAATACGTCGCAATTTATCTCCTCAGTAGTAAATAAATATAATCCGACTAATGCGGATGTCATACGTAATAAAAACTCAATAAAAGCGCTGGATAATTATACTAAATACCGATTGCAACAATTGGTGTTACCCGAACAGGTTATTCCGCGCTATAAACCATTGCAAGCGGCTATTTCAATAATGGATTCAGCCTATTCGCCTCCTATAACATCCGTCTTAGCTTCCTATCCTGAACTGAAACCGCATATTGCACTGCTTGAAAAGTGTTTAGCTCATTTACCGCGAATACTCACAGGGGAGCAAGATGCTTTATCCATTCTATTTCCTGGCGGGAGCTTTGAGCTCGTAGAGCCTATTTATCGTAATAATCCGGTTGCGGATTATTATAATGTTCAAGTTGCGGAGACAGTGCTTAATTATATTCGTGAAAAAATAAAGTTAAGCGATAAAACGATCAGAATATTAGAAGTAGGTGCAGGCACAGGCAGTACGAGTCAAATCGTCATACCCACCATTGCTGACTATAAGGTCAGTTATTATTACACCGATCTATCAGCAGCCTTCTTAAATAAGGCGATGCGTCGCTTTTCTAATTATAATTTTATTAATTATGAAATTTATAATGTTGAAGAACCTTATAAAGAAAGTAACTATTTTGATATTATCATTGCGACAAACGTTATTCATGCGACTCGTGATATCCATAAGACCATCACTAATCTTTATCATGCCTTACGTAGTAAAGGTATTCTTATTTTAAATGAAATTACGGAATGTCAAGATTTTGCGACGCTAACTTTTGGTCTCACAGAAGGTTGGTGGTTAAGTCATGATCCCTTTCGAATCCCCAATAGTCCATTACTGACTATAAAGACATGGCAAGAAGTTTTAACTTCTTGTTGCTTTGATGAGCTTGCAACACACGGCGATAACGGACAGCATATTATTGTAGGTTATGTCGATAAAAAAAATATAAAAACAGATCATGATATCGCTTATTCACTCTTAAGCAACGTAAATAAACCGCTTACCAACAAACATCAAACTATCGATCAGCATCCAATTAAAACCTGGTTAAAAGAATTAATCTCTACGGTTATGTTGCTACCAACCAATGAAATTGAAGATGATTTGCCGTTTAATCAATATGGTATTGATTCGTTGATTGCCATTGAGCTGATTACACCGATGAGTAAAAAATTTGGTTATGTCCCAGCGACGTTATTATTCGAATACCCAACTATTAACCTATTAGCGGATTATTTATCCCAGATTAAAATTGAGTCAACGAGCAATGAAGCTAAAACCTCTGAAGCTTTGGATAAGGTACAAGTCACGGCTACAAACAAAATGATTGATGAGGGAAAGCATGCGTTTTTAAAGGACGATGTAGCCATAATAGGAATTTCTGGGCAATTTCCTATGGCGAGAGATTGTGACACTTTGTGGTCTTTACTGAAAGAAGGAAAATGCACTTTTACAGACGTACCGAAAGAACGCTGGCATGAATCGTTAAGTGATAAATGCTATACCCAAGTGGGTGCATTTCTTGAGGATATCAATGCGTTTGATCATGCATTTTTTAATATTACGCCCATTGAAGCAGAGCGTATGGATCCCCAAGAGCGGTTATTTTTACAAACCGTTTATCATGCCATTCAAGATGCCGGTTTATCACTAGAATCTTTATCTGGAAAAGAAGTCGGTTGTTATGTTGGTGTCATGAATCACGGGTATTCGTGGTTTTCATTGCTCGATAAAACACAAGGGAACCCTAGTTCATTGTTTTGGTCTATTGCCAATCGAGCCTCTTATGTATTTAACTGGAATGGTCCCAGTTTTGCAGTCGATAGCGCCTGTTCTTCATCGCTTACTGCATTGCATACCGCAATATTAGGTTTAAAAAATAGTGACTGTGAAATAGCTGTCGTGGGAGGAGTTAATTTAATTGTGCATCCGCGGCAATATGAAGATTTATGTCAGCTACATATGTTATCACCTCGTGGACAGTGTGAACCTTTTGCAGCAAGTAGTGATGGCATGGTGGATGGAGAAGGTATTGTTTCTATCGTTATCAAGCGGTATCAAGATGCGATAGCTCACCAAGATAAAATTTATGGCGTCATACGGGGTTCCGCTGTAAACGCGGGTGGCAAAGCAAATGGTTATACGGCTCCCAATCCAGATGCGCAAGCGACAATGATTCAAAAAGCGTTACGACGCGCTAAGCTTGAGGAAAGTGATATTGGCTATATCGAAGCGCATGGTACGGGGACAGTATTAGGTGATTCCATTGAAATTCGTGGTTTGACAAAAGCGTTTTCTAAGCTTAAAAAACAATCTATTCCGATAGGATCGCTGAAAGGTAATTTAGGTCATTTAGAATCAGCGGCAGGGTTGGCAGCGGTTGTTAAAGTATTACTTCAATTTAAAAATAAAATGCTTGTGCCGAGTATTGCGTGTGCTAACGAAAATCCTCATCTTCAATTAAGTGATAGTCCTGTTTATGTCAACAAATCGCTAACAACCTGGCCAGAAACCTTACCGATGCGAGCGTGTGTGAGTTCATTCGGTGCAGGCGGGGCTAATGCACATGTCATCATCGAAGCGTGCGATGCTATAAATACGATACAAGAAGAAGAATCTTATTATTTATTCCCACTCTCAGCGCATAGCATGAAGTCATTGCAAACACAAATTAATGATTTACGGCAATTTGTTTTAACGACTCAGGCGAGTATAGCTCAAATCAGTTACGGTTATTGTAATGTGCGCAGCCAACTGAAGTATCGTACAGGTTTCATAGCGAAGGACAAAGCCAGCTTAATTTCAAATTTAAATGTCAGTCTACAGCAACTCTATAATGATCGTACACGCTTTGAGACTATAGATTGTAATGAGGTGTTGAATGAATTTTTACATCGTCAGCGAAGCGATCTATCTTTAGCAAAGCGATTAATGAATGCTTATGTTGCTGGAAATTCTATTCCTTTTGATAAACTTTTTACCAATAGAATGATTGCAACTATTCCAAACTATGCTTTTGACACACATCGGCATTGGGTTGACGCTAAAGAATCGGGTTTTAATCGTCACGAAAGTATTGTTAGCCAGCATACTATTTTAGGCCAACCTATGGCCCCCGCTGCTTTTTCAATTACAAAATTGCTTGAAACTAGCAGTGCGAATGTTTTACAATCCGTCACATGGAAAAATATCATTTTAGATATAAATAAATTTGAATTATCGATAACTGATTCTAGTTTTCAATTGAAAGATAAACGAGTCGCTACGAAAATTTATTGTGAAGGCCTGTTAAGCAAAGAAATACTGAATGATTATAGAGTTAATAGTCACTATGACAATCAAAGCAGATTTATGACGAATCGAGAGATATATCAATACTTCCATGAAATGGGTTATGACTATGGAAATTACTTTCAAGCGATTAAATGGGCCTATGTGAGTCAAGATAATATTTATTCTTTAATTGAAGTCAATCAAGATTGGAACTACAAATTATCACCCGTTATTATTGATGCGGGGTTGCAAAGCGCGATTTTATCTAGGAAACCATCGCACGACAAAAATAATACGATCATGGTGCCTTATTATATTGAAAAGATCATTATTTTTCGCTTTCCTGAAAATGAACCTATTTATTGTCTCTGTAAACCTAAAAAACAGATGAGTGATCTCAGTTTTATCTTTGATATTGAGCTCAGTGATGTTTATGGACGGATTCTCATTCAATTGCTAGGAGTGACTTCTGTGCAGACGTCAATCAATAATTTTATGAATAAGCTTAGCGATACAACGTCTATGATGGAAGCACAAATCTATGAGCTTAATTAGGATGTATTGATGCGTATTTACATGTTTCCAGGCCAAGGTTCACAAGCAAAAGGAATGGGAAAATCAGTATTTGGACGTTTTCCAGAACAGTGTGATAGTGCTTCTAAGCTATTAGGATATGATATCGTTGATCTATGCTTGAATGATAGCAATAATCAACTTAACCAGACTTACTATACTCAGCCAGCGCTTTATTTTGTTTCGGCACTCACTTTTCTTTCTGAAGATGATAAACCGGATTGTTTATTGGGACATAGTCTAGGTTTGTATGCTGCACTGATGGCCGCAGGTGTATTTTCACTTGAAGAAGGTTTAGAAATCGTGCTTAAAAGAGCGAAATTGATGTCGGAAGCCAATAACGGTTCTATGATGGCTGTGATGGGCGATGATCTTATCAAGTTTGAAGATGAATTAATAAAACTAGAATTTTATGATATTGATATTGCGAACTATAATTCTGACAATCAAATCGTTTTAAGCGGAAGTCAAGCGCGACTGATTGAACTGCAGCCGCTTTTAGAAAATTTATCCTATAAAGCTGTTTTATTACCGGTTAGTGGGGCTTTTCATTCGCGTTATATGAGACCTGCTTCAGTTGCATTCTTAGATTATTTATCTAAAAAAACATTTAATGACTTTCAATTGCAAGTTATCTCCTCAATTAATGGTGAGGTATTAACAACGAGTCATTTAATCGAGGAATTAGCTTATCAGTTGATATTGCCGGTGCGATGGCAGCCTGTAGTTTCCTATCTTAAGAAAAAATGGCAATCAATAGAATTTAAAGAGATAGGTCCCGGGGCTGTACTTCATAGACTAAACAATCAAATAAACTAATAAATAGACTCACAGACAAAAATTTAATTGCGAAAAATATAATCAAAGGATTTGAAGCGTGAAAAAAATTGCGATTATTGGTGGCGGTGCTGCCGGCAGTGCTGCTGCCTGGATTTTAAATAAAAAATATGATGTCACACTTTATGAAGCAGGTTCTTATCTGGGTGGGCATGCTTATACGCATGAATTAACGATTGATGGTGAAAAGATATCAGTTGATATGGGTGTTGAATATTACCATGAGCGTTTATCGCCAAATTTTTCAGCGTTATTGAAATACTTTAATCTTGAAAGCTATATCGCACCACTTTCGTTTAGAGCATTTAATCCTCTCGAACCTAATACCGATTACTGGAGTAATAATCATTGTGGCGGAAAGCTCAAAAGTAAATTGTATGATGAAATGAATCGTTTTCACTTAGACATGATTGAAGTCATAAACGATAAGCAATCTAAAGAAATGAGTATGAAAGATTTTTTAGATAGTCGAGGATATTCCAATGAATTTAGAGAAAAAGCATTATTGGCGTTAATGAGTACTTTTTCAGGGTGTAAGAAAGTATCGCTTGATTATTCATTAACCTATTTTGCTTTATCTTTTAATATGAATTTACTTTCTTTTTTTACGCCTTCCCACTGGCGGAAGCTAAAAGGTGGAATTCACGTTTATTTAAAAAATATTCAGCAAAGCCTGAAGGGGAAAGTTTTCCTAAATACTAAAGTGACTTCAGTTGAAAAAATGCCGAACGGTATCAAGGTTACGCTAG
>NZ_LUKY01000032.1:300000-384641 GCF_001881495.1 Candidatus Rickettsiella isopodorum
TCAAATAGAGTTGTTCAGAATAAGGTGCTTGTTCGGTTAGAAATTGTACTAATGGCTCACTAAACTTTGCTATCGAATAAAATTGCGATGGATAGGTATCAATAAAGACTTCTGCCAGCACGGTAAAGGCTTCATCGCCTAATAGCTTAGCTAACAACCCATACTCTTGATGTAAAGCATCAATTAAACGCCAATCATAGGCATTACGATAGACGGCTAAGCGTTCGTGTACCGTCCCTCTTACTGGCAACACTAGCTGGTTTAAAATTTGCTTATCTTCTCCCATTAAATGGGTTTGCAATCTATGTTGCAAATTAGCTAATGCAGACATTTTCCTTCCAAATATTTTTTGCTATCTTTTTAGCCTGTTGCAACTCAGCAAATAAAACTGGAAACTCAGGTATCTCGTCATCACGTTCTATCATGGTCGCAACTCTCCCAAATCGTTTTACTGCTTGCGCATAAAGAGACCAAACTCCATCGATAATAGGTGCATCATGTGTATCTATAATATAATCCCCACAATTTTTATGTCCTGCTAAGTGAAACTGTCGTACTCGATGGATAGGGATCGCGTTTAAATAGTGTAATGGATCAAAATAATGATTTACAGAACTCACATAAATATTGTTAATATCAAGTAAGATTAAGCAGTCCGCTTGTTCAGCGATAGCCGTTAGAAATTCCCATTCCGTTACCTTGGAATCACGATATTCGATGTAACTTGAAACATTTTCTAACAAGATCTGGCGACCTAAAAAATCTTGTACTTGTTTAACGCGATCAACCACGTGTTTCAAAGCTTCTTCAGTATAAGGTAATGGCAATAAATCATGCGTATTTAAGCCATCAACTCCTGTCCAACATAAATGATCGGAAATCCAAACAGGTTGTATTTTATCAGCCAACGCTTTTACTTTTTTTAAATATTCCCTATTCAGGGGATCACAACTTCCTATCGACAAAGAAACGCCGTGCATCACCAACGGATAGTGCTCGCGTATACGATTAAGATAATGTAGTGGTTTACCACCGGGCACTAAATAATCTTCAGTAATTGCTTCAAACCAATCTATTTCAGGCCGATGTTCTAAAATGTAAGAATAATGTTGGGTTCGCAAACCAAGACCAAAACCTAGAAAAGCATCCATTGTCAGGAACTAACCTATAAAAAAATCTTTTAATAAGAAAAGCCGCGTATCAATACGCGGCTTTATTGTACATAGTCACATGGCTAATGAACAGCCATAAATCACTGAAAACTAATTATTATCCATTCATTTGACTGGTTGTATTTTCAGCGGTTCTGCAATGACGACGGTGGTGATGTCTTTTTGGAGGACACGTTCTACATCTATTCATTTGCTTGCATCGGCTCATACATTTACATGTATTACATGGAGGCACGCAAGGTGTTGCACAAGGTGTTTCACAGATTGGTGTATTTTCTGGAATGTTGCGCGCACCTGTTGCACAACCAGATAAAAATATAGCAGCTGCAGCAGCAGCGATAACTAAACCTGACTTTTTCATGATCATGATCACTATCCCCTGTAATAAAAATGGATAAGAAAAATTTTTCTGTCACTAATACCCACTGCTTATAGCATTACACTATAGAACAGCTAGTGACACTTAGTTTTTATACATAATTGTAAAAGAATGCAAGTATTTTTTAAATTTCATTAAATAAACGCACAAAAAATAAACTATTTTGAATTTTTTACTAACAAATTGCGACAATAATTGACAACAAAAAAATAAAAAATAAAAAATAGTAAAAAACTCATAAACATTACACTTTCATTAAATCGATAATAAAAAGCGCACAAGCCAACTAAACCTAATACAAAATTTGCACTCCCGAAAAGAATATTAATTTGTAAAGGAGAAAAATTTAAAGCTAATAATAAATGGTGTCCATGTTGTCTGTCTGAAAAAATAACCGATTGACCTTTTATTAACCGATAAAGCATCACGGCAGTCGCATCAAATAACGGGACCGACATAATCCACAACATCGTCACGGGCGTTATCGGCCGAAAGTTGCTTTGTGAAAGCTCAATTAAAAACCAAACTAAAGAAAAACCTAACAACATACTCCCCGCGTCACCCATAAATAGTTGCGCATAGGCACGACCTGGAAAAGGAAAGTTAAAGCAAAGAAAACCTAACACACTGGCTGCCAATAACAATAATAGAGTAGCCACTGGAAAATGCTGTGTCGTCATCGCGCAATAAATTAATAAGATTAATTCCACTAAAACTAAAGTTCCCGCTAAACCATCCACTCCGTCTATCATATTGATGGTATTAATAATTCCCAATCCGGCAATTAACGTCACTATTAAACTGGTGTAATGCCCTAAATAAATAGCTTTTAAAAAAAATAGATTACCGAGATAGGTAATATAAACATTCCCCCAAAAAATCATTAACAATACCGCAATAATTTGTGCAAGAAAACGACTTTTCGCTGATAACTCTCGAAAATCATCTAACATACCCACAAAAACTAATAAAGCCGATCCCGCAATAAAACTACGATAATTTTGCAGGGAAATGGGCAACGTTAACAAGCCGACTAAAAAACCCATCAGCATTGCTAAACCACCAATCAAAGGAATATTTCCTTGATGTTGTTTTCGAATATCCGGTGTATCAATTAAATTTAATCGCAAAGCGAGTGGACACAATAAAACAACACAAAAAATAGTAACAAAAAAAGTTATTATTACAGAAAAAAAAATCATCATATAATTGCCTACCTATTATAGGACTAGATCTCATTATATTTTAAAAATTAGTTGGGGATTATGGTGGATTTATATATCACAGAGTTATTTTTCCATAGGTAGCTAAATAGAATTTAGAAAAATTTTATGGTAATAATTTCTAATCCATTTTTTAAACTTATTAATCTCTAAACTGCATACTATAAAGTTTGGCGTAATAACCATTTTTTGCGAGTAATTCTTGGTGTGTTCCTCTTTCTACGATACGACCCGCATCTAAAACTAAAATCTGCTTTGCTCTTTCTACCGTTGAAAGTCGATGGGCAATAACCAACGTAGTGCGATTATGCATAAGTTCTTCTAATGCCGCTTGAATGTGGCGCTCAGCTTCGGTATCTAATGCAGAGGTTGCTTCATCTAAAATTAAAAAGGGAGAATTTTTAAGTAAAGCGCGTGCAATTGCAATCCTTTGTCGTTGACCGCCGGATAGTAACACACCATTTTCACCAATTAAAGTATTAAGGCCTTGAGGTAATTGTTCGATAAACTCCATGGCATGGGCTGCCCTAGCTGCACGTACTATCATTGACTCACTCACATCACTTAATTGTCCATAAGCAATATTATGTGCAATGGTGTCATTAAATAATGTAACGTGCTGGGATACTAAAGCAAATTGACTACGTAAATCTTTAAGTTTTAGTTCACGGATATCAACCCCGTCGATTAAAATTTTTCCTAAATAATTATCATAGAAACGTGGCAATAAATTCACCAACGTAGATTTTCCACTCCCTGAACGCCCAACCAAGGCAATCGTTTCGCCGGGATTTATTTTAAAACTGATATCCTCTAAAATAGGTTGTTGAGATAAATAGGCAAAACTTACCTTTCGATATTCTAAACAACCTTTAAGTACGTTAAGTGTGTGTGTGCCTGCATCTAATTCATTTTTTTCATCTAATAAATTAAAAATGCTGCCCGCTGCAGCAATCCCACGCTGTATGATGCTATTCACCGCCGCTAAATTACGCATGGGTTTTAGTAATAATAACATGGCCCCTACCATGGAAGTAAATCCACCCGCAGTAATATGTGTTAAATGTGAAATGGCTAAGTAAATAGTCACTACGGCAATGGCACCGGCAATAAGTTGCACACCGGAACTAGCAAGAGAATTCGTCACAACCACCTTTAATTCACGAAAACGATTCCTAGCTAATAAATTTTTAAATTTTTTAATTTCATATTCTTCGCCACCAAACGTTCTTATCACTTTATAACCATCGATAACCTCTTCTGCCACTTGCGTCATTTCACTCATTGATTCCTGAACGGCACTATTTAAGCTACGCATACGTCGACTAGAATAGCGCGCTATCCAAATCATGGTTGGAACCGTAATAAAAAACAATAGGCTCAACTGCCAACTCGCCATTAACATGACAACAATTAATCCCAGCACAAAAAAACTTTCTTGTACTAATGTAATTAACGCATCGGTACTCGCATTGGCCACTTGATCCACATTATAAATAATGGTAGAAAGTAATTGGCCCGATGTTGTATTGTCGTAAAATTTAGCGGGTAAACGTAATAATTTAACCAATATGTCTTGTCGTATATTCATCACGACACTTCTTGCAACCCGTGCTAAGCAATAACTAGATGAAAAATTCGCTAAGCCGCGAATTAAAAAAGCAAAAATTAAAATAAAAGGAAGATAATGTATAAAATGTTCATCTTTATCGACAAAACCTTTATTCAGCAAGGGTTTTAAAAACCAAATAAGCCCGGCATCCGTGCTGGCTAATAAAATAGTCCCAATGATACCTAATAAAAACCAACTCCAATAATGGCGAAGGTAATACAATAAACGTCGATAACTATAAAAACCCGTATGATATTGCGATGTCTGTTGTTCTGTCATATCTTTTCTTAATTAAATGGCAGTACCACCCACGGTTAACGCATCAATTTTTAATGTAGGTTGTCCGACACCGACAGGAACGCTCTGACCTTCTTTACCGCAACTGCCAATGCCATTATCTAATTTAAGATCATTACCAATCATAGAAACTTGCGTTAACACATCAGGTCCATTGCCAATCAAGGTCGCTCCTTTAACAGGTCGCGTCACTTGACCATTCTCAATTAAGTAAGCTTCACAAGCAGAGAATACAAATTTTCCTGAGGTTATATCCACTTGCCCTCCAGAAAAATTCACCGCATAAATCCCTTTTTTTACTGTCGCTATAATTTCTTCTGGAACATAAGGACCGGGCAGCATATAAGTATTCGTCATACGCGGCATCGGTAAATACGCAAACGATTCGCGACGACCATTTCCTGTCGATTGCGATCCCATCAATCGCGCATTTAATTTATCCATCATATACGCTTTCAAAATACCCTTCTCAATTAAAACGGTACGTTGAGTAGGTGTACCTTCATCATCAATAGTCAGCGATCCGCGCCGATTAGGCATCGTTCCGTCGTCCACTACCGTACATCCCGCTGAAGCAACACGTTCACCCATTCGACCTGAAAATGCAGAGCTCCCTTTACGATTGAAGTCTCCTTCTAAACCATGGCCTACGGCTTCATGCAATAAAACACCTGGCCAACCAGGCCCTAACACGACCGGCAGCGTACCTGCAGGAGCTTTCACTGCCTCTAAATTCAATAGTGCTAGACGGACTGCTTCTTTTGCTAAGTCAGTGGCCACCTGATCCGTAATAAAATAGCTATAACCGGTTCTACCACCCCCCCCAGCAAAACCTTGCTCACGCAGCCCTTTATCTTCTGCAATCACACTAATATTTAACCGAACTAAAGGACGAATATCAGCCGCCATACCACCCTCACTATTAATCACTAGGATCACTTCTTGTGCCCCTACTAAACTGACATTAACGTGTTTAATACGCGGATCACAAGCACGTGCCACTTCATCTACTTGACGGAGTAAGCTTAATTTTTCCTGTTCTGTCCAGGAAGAAATAGGGTTAATCGGTTGATATAATGACTTTAAAAGCGGATTTTTTTGCCAAGCGTGAATTTGGCCATGCTGTCCAACTTTAGTAATACTCGCAGCCATGGTGGCGGCAGACTCTAAAGCGGGTAATACAATATCATCGGAATAGGCAAAACCGGTCTTATCACCGCTGATGGCACGTACGCCAACACCACGTTCAATATTAAAGCTTCCATTTTTAACGATACTATCTTCTAATACCCAGCTCTCTAATTGACTGGCTTGGAAATACAGATCAGCCATATCCACTTTAGGCGTTAATAAGCGGCCTAAAATTACTTGCAATTGATTTTCAGTCAGTCCAGCGGGATCTAATAAGGTTTCACAGGCTAAAGTTAGATTATTTTTCATCATACTCGCCATCCTAACTTAGCTGAAGTCAGGATGCAATTTTACTCATCTCAACAAATTTAATAGCGATTACTCCCTCTATCTATAAGTAGATCGAGGAAATAAAATACTAGATTCAGATGGATTGAAGTTATTAATCTCTGGATAAATAAAAAAACCTCCTGTTTGGGTGTATGCAACTAATTCCAACCGATCGGTTTGTTTATCTGATTGTGTTTTTATTCTTTTAATGGGATTAATGAATTGTCTTTCATAATTTAAATATCTGAAACTACGCAAACCTATATCAATCGTTTCATTCTTTTTTACAAAGTCATTAATTTTCAATAATAAAGCTTGTTTAAAAATGGTAGGACTTTCTTTAATACACCCTTCTAATCGATCATAACCAATAACTTCTGTGACAAAAATCTCTGGGATACTAAAAAAATCGAAAGTTGCAAATAAGTAGTCCAAAATTACAGTAGCTGTTATTGATTTTTTTTCTATTAATGTTGAGAATACGTGTAGTAAGTGAGGAAAATACCATTTATCGCCGTCATGACCAAATTCAGTTCTATTGAAATATCGCTTTAGCTCTGCATTTTTTAATTTTTCTAAAAGACTATCAGGGGATTTTTCTAACCAAATCGAAAAAAATTCGACTGCATCAGAAAAACTTCGATTCACATTAATACATTTCTTTAAAATAAATTTAAGATAGAATTCAAATTCAAGGTTAGAAATTTTTTTCAATTCAGTAAGCAAAAGATTAATTAATCCTTCACCTGCAGCACAATCTAGATAAAAAAAGAAACTATGCTTTTTTAGGTTTACGTTTCTATTTGGAAATAAAGAAATTTTTTTTTGTGCTCTTACTGGCATAATACCTCTTGTTGCACTTATTTTATAAAAATAAGTGCAACAATCTATCGTAATATATTGTTGAGGTAAACTCTATGTTGGTTTTTTTATTTGATAGGTTTAAGCAGAAGTTTTAACTACATCCGGCTTACTCCAAGATCCAGTAATATGATAGGACGTCTCAGCAATTTTTTGTACGGTAGAACCTAATACCGCATTGGCTAACCAGGTTACAACACCGGCAACCGGACCACCTGCCAATCCAACAATCACCGGTAAACTGGATGTAAAATGCGGTACCACTTTAACCACTAAATCATAGTCCTTATTTAACATTCCAATTCGTCCAGCAATACTTATTGAAGCAACTGGACCTTCGATAGTCACATCACGAGTGATAGCATTACCATTTCTTAAAGTAAAATTACCTTGTAAATTAGTAAAATCAAAACCTTTAGTTTTTAAATCACTAAAATCCAACTGCAAGCGTTTAGTTAAGCTTTGTATGCTTAAAAAAGTAAGTAATCGACCAAAATTTAATTTAGCTTCGTTACTCGATCCAATATCAACAATCTGACCATTGCTGGCCGTAAAAGAAAAATACCCCTTAAGTTTAGTAAAGCTCACCTGATAGGGGGCACCCTGCCAATTCAAATTAAATCGCATATGGCCTTGTTCCGCGATGATACTGGCTGGCAAACCCCAGCTTCGTAAAAAATTGCTTAAATTAGCGCTATCTAATTGTCCTCTCAATTCGGTGAAATGACCCGCATGCCATGCACCACTTGCTATAAGATGATAATTGGCATCCCCTGCATTTAATTCTCTAACTAACACGCCTCCAAGCATGGGACTTAATTTTAACTGCACTGCTCCAAAGCTCATCTCTTTATAACGCACTTCTCTAGCGTTTAAATAGATCTTAGGTAATTGTTTAAAATTCCACGTGTTGATTCCTTTAGACTCAATCGATGAATCTAAATTGATAATATCAAAATTGGCTACGATCGGTTGTAAACTACTTTTAGGTATCAAAACCGTGCCTTTAGCCGTTTGATTATCAATACTGAAACGCCAGCCATTTTGTTCAGGTTTTAAATGCGTCAAGAGATCATCATAATGAATCGTTATTTGCAAATTTGGTACGGAATGAATAGCCAATTCTATGGGCTTTTTCCATAATATTCCCGTCAATTTTTCGGCAGATATGCCATCCTGGTTAAAGGTGAAAGGTCCTATTAATTGTTCTAATTGAATATCATGCTTTGGAATTTTTAACTGAGCATTTTCAATCTGAGCTAGACCCAGTAATTTTAATTTTTGTTTTCCTGATTCGAGAGGAATAGCTATTTGCATACTAAGCTGCAAAGGGCCTGTTAATATTAAATTTTTTAATTGACTTAAAACTCCTTGAGCCAAAGGTGTTGCCAGCAAAAAGGCTTGGCCTTTTTCTAAACGAGTATCAATTTGACCACTAGCAATATGTAATATAGCTTGGACGTTTTTCTTAATTATCGGTATATTGGCCTTTATATTCTTCAATGCCGTATCTTGCAACTCGGCAGAATTCACTAAGACTTGCATTTGCCGACCAGAAAAAATAAGTTCGCCATTAATTTTTTTCAAAATAGGCCAAGCTCGCTCGTAGTTTAAAGTAACCTCATTTATTTGTGTATCAATTAAAAAAGTTCCCTTATGTTGATCAAAAGGAAATTGATTCACTGGCCCCTGTAATACTAAACTTCCTAAGCCTGATCCTTGACTAATAGCGGTACTAAGCCAATGATTGAGCTCTGGACCTAATAAAGTTTGCGGTAAATAATAGCTAATATGCGTTGAATGATTTATTTTCACATGAGCTAATAAACTAATCTGGGACTGAATGGCATGTTTAGGAATTAATAACGAAAACTGTGAGTTAACCGAAATATCCTGATTAGCGGCTTCAAATTTAGGGACTTCGATTAGCCATGCATTATCTTTTTGCTGCCAATTCAATTGACTCGATAAACTATCCAAATGTATCGGAGCTTTAAATAGTTTATTAAAATCTAGGCTGAAATTGTTAGAATGCGCAATAAGATTTCCCCTGTGCGGTGTCATATGCAAATAAGCATCTAATCCTTGGATTCCTGGAGTTTTTTTCCCCGCTTGCACACCGAAATGATGAACCATCGCCCCTATACTCCAGCTATTCTGGCTAGTAACTTGCCAAAGTATATTCATGAAAAAAGGAGAAAAGGAAAGCGTGGGTTGTTTATCAATTTTTACCGATGCTGCCTGTAAGTTAGTGATCAACGCTTGAAATTGCGTAAAATGATCCCATTGCCACGTGGCCCATAGTTTAAAATTTGCTCTCGCATTTTGTAGCTGCAAGCTGGGTTTCCACTGATTAAACCATCGATCCAGAAAAATATTTTGGCCGTGTATATAAATAGGTCCGCTAAGATGGTTTTGAGAAGATGATAGGAGGGAACCACTCAGATCGACTTTAAAATTTAATTCAGAAAATTTTTCTTGTAAAAAACTCAATCGCCCACTTAATTGATGTCGATCACTGCTATTTTTTAATAGTAAATTTATGTGCATTGTCGGCCATACAGGACCCGATTTTGGATAAAATTTTAAATCCGCATTTTCTAAACTTAACTGCGGTTCAGCTAAAAACCATCCTATTAATTCATTCACGGCATTCGAATTAGGCGCAGAAGTTTGATCGAATAATGTGTTAATTCCATTAAAAATTAATTGATTATCTTTAGTTTGGTGAGCAACCAACTGAATACCATTCACACTAACCGCACCTAATTTAATACCTCCACTCAGTAAACTATTGAAAATATCAATACCTATATTAAGCTGATTAACACTTAATAGAGGATGGGTTCGAGCGTCATTCCAAATAATAACTTCAGAACTATGAAAAATAGGTGTTAAGCCCTGCCATGCCACAGAAAATTGCTTAATTTGCACGGGTTTATGCAATATTTTAGCAGCTAAGTTTGAAACCGATTGTGCTTGTTTGTTTAAATAGGGTGTTAAAATTCGTCCTGCAATGACTATCAATGCAAAAAAAACGATACTACTCGTTAAAAACACGATGAGTAAGCGTAATATTGAATACAGTAATTGTTTCATTCGATGGATGCCAAATAAAATGAAAATCGAACGTTAGCTGGTCTATAAAATATCCAAATTCAAATTGTTAAAAACAAACTTAATATAGATGTTTTCTATTAATTAAATAACGTCTCATAAGCTTGTGATTAAATATATACTCATTATACTCATTGCACCTCAAGATGCGAGTTTACATCTTCAAGTGCGCGCGATATATATTTTATATAGTAAAATTTTTATTTTTTAACGCCAATGATAATCAGCTAGGGTCTATCATGTCATCAAAATTGCCAACTATTTCTGTGATTATAACTACCTACAATCGTCCTGATGCCTTGCATTTAGTTTTATCGGCCTTAGCACAACAAACACGGTTACCGAATGAAGTCATTGTGGCTGACGATGGCTCAACCGATGAAACTCGATTATTAATTAACCAATTACAAGGTCAACTTAATTATCCCCTCAAACATGTTTGGCAAAAAGATGAAGGTTTTCAAGCGGCTAAAATCCGGAATAAAGCAGTTCTACGCGCCCATCATAATTATCTTATTTTTCTGGATGGCGACTGCGTCCCCTTCTCCGATTTTATTGAAAATCATCACTTACTAGCCGAACCTCATTGGTTTCTTTCTGGCCATCGCCTACTACTAGAGAAAAAATTGACGCAAAAAATCCTGCAAGAAGTTTTACCCATTTATAAACACACAACGCTACAATGGGTATTACACTATTTTCATCGCCAGTCAAATCGTTTATTTCCTTTATTACGAATTCGATTAAATAAATTACGCAAATTACAAGCGAAGCATTGGCAAGGAGCAAAAAGTTGTAACTTAGGTTTATGGAAAGAAGATTTTTTGACCGTCAATGGTTTTGATGAAAGCTTTACAGGATGGGGATATGAAGATTCGGACTTAGTCATCCGCTTAATTCGCGCAGGGATTTATCGTAAATCAGGAAAATTCGCGGTTCCCGTTATTCATTTGTGGCATCAACAAACTAATCGCGAACAAGAACCAATAAATCTTAATTTGTTAAAAAAAGTAACCGAAAACCAACGAATTCGTGCCAAAATTGGCTTAAATAATGTAAATTAATTTGATTTGAAAGTAATTTTCTCAGATTTATAGGATAATCCCGCGAACAACAAAGCGGTGAAAATAACATAAAAACAACCTTGAGTGACATCCATAAGCCAAGAATTAAACAATGAACCCACCGCAATAGAGACCAAAACCGCTTGCGCAAAATATTGACGTATACCTTGCAATCGAAAACTTGCCCAGGCATGAACAATAAACAGGCTTAACAAAATAACCATCCCTAATAAACCAAATTGCACTGCAATATTGAGGTATTCATTATGGGGATTTTGAGTCGCAAATTGTTTATTTTCAGCAACTGCTAAATAGTCTTGTGCAAAACTTCCTGTACCTGTTCCTATCCAAGGATGTTCTTTAAATAACTTAAAACTATTATGATAAAACTCTAAACGTAAACCTACCGATGTAGCAAAATTTCCCTGTTTATATTGGGTCACTTCACTCTGTGCTAGATTGAAGCGTTCTTTAAAATTAGCAGGTAAAAACAACAAGCTACCACATAAAAAAAATGAGATTAATAATCCCGCCAGGAGACCTTTCCAAGCAAATTGTTGCCAAGCTAATAATAACAACAAACTAACTAACACCACATAACCCGATCGACTTAGATTAATAAATAATACGTTATAAGCTGCTACTAAAAACAGCAAAACAAAAAACCAGCGCCAAGTTTTTTTAATTGAGAAAGCTAAAACAGCATAACAATAACTGGTAAAAGCTAATAAAAATCCTGTAAAAATATGATCCTTAAAAACACCTGAATCAGCAGTAAAACGATGTACAAAATCCCAGTGTCCAAAAAATTTAATCAAAGAAAAAAGTAACGTGAGACTAGCCGATAATAAAAATGCAAAAAAAGCATACTGGGCTGTCTTGTCATGTCGAAAGGTACTAAACAAAAAAAATCCTAGCAAAAATTTACTATATTTTATTACGGTATGGAAAGCGATTGGTCGTTGCACCGTCGTATAAGTAAGACCTATTAAAAATAGTCCAAAAAATAAAATAAACATCAATGCCATCGGGTTATAACGCAAAACTAGATATTTTTCATGCCAATTCCCCGCTAATAAACAACAAAGCACCGTCGCTGAGAAAAAAATCATCAACGCCGCAGTTGATAGTGGTAACACAAATGCAGACGCCACCGCAAAAATTTGACTAAGTTGTTGAAAATAATTTCTGAGTGGACGAGATGGAGTCAATGCATCAACTGACATGGTTTATCCTGTGATAAAGATAGATTAATTTAACATAACGATAAAAAACACCTAAAGCATTGGAAACAGCTAATATAAAACCTTCACGTCCATCCAAAAAACCTAGCCTTAATAGATAGCCACGAATAAAACACCACATTGTATGCAAAATCGCTTTAAATAGAGAGGATTTTTTGCGCTGGTGATAAGCCATTAGAGCCCCAAAGCTAGAATAATGATCTAGCTTCACTAACACTTGGCTAATAGTTTCCATTGTCTTGTGAAACATAACTTCTTTCAAGCAACCTAAATGCACATACCCATTTAATTTTTCATGTATAATTGCGGGTGTAAATTGAATATGAGATAAGCGGCGAAACAACCTTATGACTTTATCCCTACCCCAATCTCCGTAACGAATCTTTTTTCCAATAAAAAATGAGGCTCTCTTAATCGCAAAAGCATCATGTTGCTCCTGAGTATTGTTTATAATCTGTTTTATTTCTTGAATCAAGCTCGCACTTAAGGCTTCATCTGCATCGATAGACAACACCCATTTACCTTTCGCTTTATCTAAAGCTCGATTTTTTTGTAAACCAAATCCTGGCCAATCGGTGGAAAAAATTTTCTGTGTATATTGTCGACAAATTTCTAGCGTATTATCTTGGCTACCGGAATCCAAGATAATAATTTCATCCGCCCACTTTACTGATTCCAGACAACATTGGATATCTTTTGCGGCATCTTTTACTATCACAATCACGCTTAACGCAAGCATATACTTTTAAAAACCTTGTAAAGCTAGCAGAATATACCATATACGCATTAGGGAAGTAGCGTTAAAATGTCAAATTCATCTACTTTTTTCCAACTGCAGTCTTCATTTTTATATCACAGAAAGCAAAGATAAAAGGTGGTTTAAACTGAAGATATATCCGGATAATTAATTAAAATTCTGACTTTATTAATCACTTGCTGAGCAGTTAAATTTTCTAAACAACGACTATGACTTCGAATATGTTGCTCACAACCTTCTTGAAAGCAAGGGACGCAAACGCCTGAACCTTGCATTAAATAAACATTATTTCTATGTTGCGATCCAACTCGAACAAATGGATTGCTTAATGTCCAAGCTTTGGGCCAAGGACCCCATTTTACTGGATTACTTGGACCAAATAACGCCATCGTTGGAACGCCTAGAGCCGCCGCCATGTGCGTTACTACGGTGTCCGGACCAATATAAATTTTAGCCTGACTCAATAAAAAACCAAGTTGATTCAAATTTAAGTAACCCACCCTATTAATAGCGCCTTCTGGTAAGCTATCGATTAGTTCGGCTGCCATTTTTTTTTCTAATTCATTTTTATCTCCAGTTAAAACCACCGTATAGCCGACTTGCAATAACCAGGTAGCGACGCCTATCCAACCTTCTTTAATCCATTCCTTGTAAGAAAATTTAGGCTGTAGGTGTAAAATAGCTAATTTTTTATTGATATCAACGAGTTGGCTTACTTTCTGCCTATCTTTTTCCTGCCAAGTGATAACAATCTCTGCGTAAGGATTTAACTGTAAAACTTCTGCCAAACGTAAATTCATTAATACGGTATGCGTAGCAATGTTATCAAACTCTACCGTTTCCGAGAGTAAACGCTGTTTCCACCAACGACTTTTATCCGCACCTAACATGCCTAAACGATATTTCGAAGCAACAAAAGCGTATAAGTTAGCTTTATCTCCAGGCAATGTAGATACCGCCATGTCATAAGCGCGAAAAATTTTTTTTATTAACTGGCAATGCTGATAAAAATCAGCATGTTCTTCAATGGTAATAATATTTTGTATATCGGGATTGGCGTTGAGTATCGATTCAGTCCCTTTAAAGACCAAAAGATCAATCTTAGCTTCTGGCCAATGACGTTTAAAGGTTCGAATTAAAGGAGTAACGAGTAAAACATCCCCAATGCGGCGAATACAAATAATTAGAAGGCTTCTTGGCGGTAAATTGAGCATATCCTTTACAAATACTGGGATTTGCTATGCAAATCGTATGGAGAGAAAAATAAAAATCCAATCCGTTTGACTTCGCAATCAAACATCCATTCCTTGAATAGTTAATTCAACTCTATCAAATAAAAGAAAACATTAATGATTATATAATTTATAATGCTTAAGGATTATCTTTAGAAATATCGATTTTTACATCGCCAAAACATTGTATATTATAAAATTCATCTTTTATATCTTTAAACCATTTTACTCGAGAATCAATACCAATTATTTCACGAATAATTTGAAACATCTCGGCATAATGATTATTACATCCAAAATCGTGCTCAAATTCTGTACCGTCAGATAATATTATCTTTACTTTACTCATATTAAGCCTTTTTAGGATAGAATTTTGCAAGCCTCTTTGAGGGCCGACCCGTCGCTAAAGTGATGTGTATGGGTAGAATCGTACTGAGATTTTCCATCAACCACTTATTTAAACAGGCATCTTCTCCGCTTAAAGAAACATCTATTGGTTTTTCAATATGAGCTGCTATTTTTGGTGCAATACGTTTTTTGAATGCTGCATTTCCTGAATAGCTTAATAAACTGCGCTTATTACTAGCTTTACTAAACATATATCCCCCTTGGAACCATTTTCTTTAGATTGCTAGTTAATTTTTTAATTAGATGACATTAATTTTATTGGATTAAAGCAATCTAGATACTCAATCGATACTCAGTATGCTTTTAATAATTACTCTTTTTCACTTGAATTTTTGTCTGTGTTGCCGCCAACTCGTCATTTTTTTCACGGCATTGCCCAAAACACGATTACGGTGAATATTGTTTTTAATATTTGACTTAAGTTAATCTTTTATTGGTAAGATTTTTGAAACATTCGTTTTTTTCTAAAAATTTTGATGCATAAGTAATAAAATAAGCTTCACTAAATATAGTGGTTATAATTTTTAAAACAACAATATATAGTATATATCTATTTTACTTACGTTATTTTATACAATCACGTATAACAACTTTAGCAAAAGATTGCATTATCCACAAGTTTTCAAGGGCTTTTTCACAGCTTATACAACTAGTTACGCGCGGATAAGCAAATTATTAATCATAAGAAATAGTAAACAATGCGCTTGCTAGATAAAAAAATAGCTACTTAAAAAGAAATCCGGTTGACCATTTAAAAGGGTCAACCGGATAATAGTAATAAGGCTTGCTAACTAATTACGCAACAATTAAAGGGAGTCGTTGGATTTGTTTCAGAATTTGCATCACTCCCTTTACCGGAAAAGAAATTACTTTTTTTTACACTGGATGAAATAAAAGAACGAGGATAATCCGATTGCTGGCTTGGGTAATATTTTTTAATTAATGCTTCTAAGATGCTTATCGTTTTTACACTAGGTTCTCCCGAATAGTTTTCAGGTTCAAAATGCATTTGAAATGCTCTGATGACATCTTTGGTTTGGAGATCTAATTGACCTGTCACCTCTATTTTATATCCATAATGTCGTAGATTATTTTGTATCCATTTATAATCAATTCCTTGCTCAATGTAAATTTCCTGCTCAATAGCTGATACTTGCTCTTCATTAGGCCATGCGCCTATCTCTCGATCCGCTAATTTTTTCCACAAACGTGTGCCAGGATCCGTCTTTCTACCTGGTGCAATATCAACATGACCTGTTATAAACTGAGGAGCTATTTGGTAATAAACTGCTTTTTCATCTTTGATTGTTATTTGCTCTTGAATTCCTTTAATCAGATCGACCAGTGTATCAATTTGGTGATCGGTATATTCATCCCACTTAAGCTTCCCTTCCTTTTCTAATTGATAAAGTTGTTCTTGTTCAATAGGAAGAAAAACATCGTTAGTTTTTCGCCATTCTTCAGTTAACGTTTTATATTTACTTATCAAATCTTGCGAAACCTGTTCTTTATAAACTTCACGATCAGTCGGCGGCACTAAACCGCGTGTCATGTCAGATAAAAACGCAGTGAATAATTGTTCTTTTTCTAAAAGCTGATATAAACTTTCATCCTCTTTTTTTAAAGTTTCAACAATAAATTCTTTAAGTTGATTCTCAACTTGATAGGTAAATAATACTTCTCCAGAATCTTGGACTAAACCATAACCATAATTAACGATTTCTATCCCTATTGACGTATCATTTAAACCACGTCTACCCGCAAATTCACTGATACCGGCATGCCAAGCACGATTGTTTATATCTACAAATTGATAATAATCAAAGGATTCTTCTCCCTCTTTAAAGGATTGTTTTGGAATTAAAAAGTGTGCGCCAACACCGCCGCGAGTTAATGTTTCTATGGAGTCCTTTTCTTCTAAAACGGTATAATGCAATATGATAAATCGTTGGTGTCTATCAAAATTTTGTTTATCCGCCGGTATAAATTTTTCTTTCATAAATATTTCCATTTTTACTTTAATTCAAATTATATTTTACTAAATATTTTTCTTAATATAAATAAAAAAATATTTTGAATAAAATTAACCAATTAACTTTTTATATTTAAAAATTAATGGCGCATATCTAAAGGGTTTATTCTTAGTACATTACCCATCAATGGCCAGACTAAAGCACTCATTAATAAAGATATCCAAGCCCAGCGAAAATCAACCGGAAATCCAAGCCAAGCGTGTATCCAAATAAGTATCATTTGATAGATCATTAACACAACAAAGATAAATAATAGTTGTTGCAGCAATGGGAACATCCGAAATTGCAAATGAAAACGGTAAGCCAAATAAGCAACCACACATAAAGCCAAACTATGTTCGCCCAAGCAGCTACCATATAGCACATCTATAAATAATCCGAGTATCCAGGCTAAAGTAAAATGAATATGCTCCGGCAATACCATGATCCAATAAATTAAGACTAAGGGTAACCATAAAGGAAAAAATAATGCTAAAACAGGAGGTAAAGGAATAATATTCAGAATTATCGCTGCAAAAAAGCTAATCGCAATGAGCAATAAGGTAGAAAAATAAAGTGGTTTCATTCTGCTATCCTATTTTTTAACCGCGCGTGAAAGTATTTTAGCCTTCGAATTAATTTCAGAAGTGGGTGTATTGACTGACGAAATTAATAAAACCGGCCGATTTCTATTTAATTGGGCACTCGGATCAACTTGTATACTCGCAAATTGTGTTGCAACATTCGTATTAATCGCACTAACGACACCGACAGGATAGCCGGCTGGGTAACGTCCTCCTAAGCCAGAAGTCACTAATAGATCATTCACTTTAATATCCACTGTACCGGGAATATCTTTTAATAAAAGTTTTGCGAGCCGTCCTCTTCCCACTAAAATTCCACGGGCATCGCTACGTACATCTTGGACAGGAATTGCACTACGAAAATCGGTCAGTAATAGCACACGACTACTTAAAAAATCTACACTGATGACTTGACCCATCACCCCATTGGCATCCAATACCGGTTGACCTACTCTGACCCCATCCGATTGTCCTTTATCGACGATTACTTCGTTAAGTAAAGGATCGGCATTAACCAGTAATAATCGTGCCAAACGAACATGCTGCTTTTTGAGATGTTCAGTCGCAGCTAATAATTGGTTCAATTGCCTATTTTCACTTTCTAAAGCGGCATAACGTTGCAATCGAGCTTGTAATAATACTTGCTGCGTACGTAAAACGGCATTTTCAGATTGAATTTTTTGTCGCGTTACAAAGTTGCTGCTGATAGTGTGAAATAATTGCACCGGGGCATCAACCATGTATTGCAAAGGTGCCACAACGTTATTTAAGGTGCGCCGCAGTGACGGTAAATAATGATGATAATCCAATAAAATAAGTAATAGCGATAAAAGAACAAAAAAAACTAGCCTTAACCCTAAAGAGGTTTTTCCACGGTTAAATAATAGTTTAATAGCGCTTACCTGCTAATCTTTGACTAAAAAATCCCCACCCATTTCATCGATAATCTCGAGTGCACGACCACCACCCCGCGCAACGCAGGTTAATGGATCTTCTGCTACGACGACAGGCATACCGGTTTCTTCAGTAATTAGACGATCTAAATTTCTTAATAAGGCACCGCCACCCGTCAAAACCATTCCTCTTTCTGAAATATCAGCCGCTAATTCAGGTGGCGTTTGCTCTAATCCAGTACGAATGGCACCAATAATATTGGCTAAAGGTTCTTGCAACGCTTCTAAAATTTCATTGCTATTCAAAACAAAAGCTCTAGGAACGCCTTCTGAGATATTACGCCCGCGTACTTCAATTTCGCGTACTTCAGACAGAGAAAAAGCGGTACCAATTTCGTGCTTAATTCGTTCGGCGGTAGGTTCACCAATTAAACTTCCATAACTACGTCGAACATAATTGACAATCGCTTCATCGAAACGATCACCACCAATACGCACGGATTGAGAATAAACCACGCCACCTAAAGAAATGACAGCCACTTCAGTAGTTCCACCTCCAATATCCACCACTAATGATCCACGCGCTTCGTCAACGGGCATGCCTGCACCAATAGCCGCTGCCATCGGTTCTTCGATCAAATAAACCTCTCTAGCACCGGCACCTAAAGCCGATTCACGAATCGCTCTACGCTCAACTTGCGTTGATCCACAGGGTACACAAACCAGAATTCGAGGAGCAGGACGTAAAAAACGATTTTGATGGACTTTGCTAATAAAATGCTGCAACATCTTCTCAGTGACATAAAAATCAGCGATGACTCCATCTTTTAAGGGGCGTATCGCATTAATATTACCGGGAGTACGGCCTAACATGCGCTTAGCTTCCCAGCCTACCGCAAGTACACGGCGCTGATTTCCGTCTTCTAAACGAATAGCGACTACAGATGGTTCATTAAGGACAATTCCTTCGCCACGAACATAAATTAATGAATTGGCCGTGCCTAAATCGATGGAAATGTCTTTAGAAAATAAACCGCGGAATTTGCTTAGCATAAAGTTGACCACCTACGTATGAGCGTTTACCTACACAATATAGTGTGTGCCTAAGCACTTTAGCAAATCTAGAAGATTTTATGCAAGCAACCTGACAAGATAGGAAAAATAAAATCGCAGAAAGTCTGGAGTCACTTCAACATAATATTTTCAGATTCGCAAATTTAAGCGTAATAGGTATAATACCGAGCTTTTTATAGTATTTTAGATTTGGAGTTTTGTTCGCTATGGTGATTACACTTGAAAATGTTAATAAAATTGCTGATCTCGCTAGGATACAAATCGATCCTAAGGAAGCTACTCGATACTTAATCAGTCTACAAGACATTTTTAAGCTAGCCAGTCAAATGGATGCGGTCGATACTGTCTCGGTACAGCCCGTCGCTCATCCTTTTGGCATCACTCAACGCTTACGTCCTGATAAAATCACTGAGATTGTACATAGAAAAGATTTTCAACAACTCACTGACTCTACAGAAGCAGGACTCTATTGCGTCCCCCTTGTTTTAGAATAACTTTAGAAGAGATTAACAACTATGCATAACCATACGCTCGCTGAGTTATCTACCGCCCTTCGAGCCAAAAAAATATCAAGCACAGAGTTAACCCAACATTTTTTAGCGCGTATCGATAAATATGATAAAACCTTAAACAGTTTTATTACGATCACACCCACTGTAGCGCTAGAGCAAGCCAAACAGGCTGATCGACAACATCAAAATGGCAGTGCGGGGCCTTTGACTGGGATTCCTTTTGCACATAAAGATATTTTTTGCACGACAGGCATTAAAACCAGTTGCGCATCTAAAATGTTAGATAATTTTATTCCTCCCTATGACGCAACATTGGTCAATCGGCTGAATCAAGCAGGGACCGTGCTATTAGGGAAAACTAATATGGATGAGTTTGCTATGGGCTCATCCAATGAAAATAGTTTTTATGGTGCAGTAAAAAACCCTTGGGATATCTCGCGTGTACCCGGCGGATCTTCTGGTGGTTCGAGTGCTGCCGTTGCTGCTCGATTAACGCCTGCCGCCACAGGTACCGATACGGGAGGTTCCATAAGACAACCCGCTGCACTATGCAATCTTACTGGACTTAAACCCACTTATGGCCGGGTTTCACGCTATGGGCTTATTGCCTTTGCCTCTAGCTTAGATCAAGCCGGTCCAATGACACAGACCGCTGAAGATGCCGCGCTCCTAATGAATGCCATGGCAGGTTTTGATGAAAAAGATTCTACAAGCATCGACCAGCCGGTTCCCAACTATTTATTGACATTGAATGATTCTCTCGAAGGCTTAAAAATTGGTTTGCCAAAAGAATATTTTTCGCAAGATCTTGATCCTAAAGTTGCAGCAACCATCCAAGCCGCTATTAAGCTCTATGAAAAATTAGGCGCAAAAGTGAGTAGCGTCAGTTTACCTAACTGTCATTTAGTTATTCCGCTTTATTATATTATTGCATCCGCTGAATGTTCTTCCAATCTTGCTCGTTATGATGGTGTGCGTTACGGTTATCGCTGTAATAATCCGACTGATTTAAAAGATCTTTATGAAAGAACCCGCGGTGAAGGATTTGGTAATGAAGTAAAAAGACGGCTGTTGATGGGTACTTATGTCTTATCCGCTGGATCTTATGATGCTTATTACGCTAAAGCACAAAAAATTCGCGCTCTTTTAATTCAAGAATTTAAAGAAGCTTTTCAGCAGGTTGATATCTTATTAGGACCTACCACACCAACAACTGCATTCAAACTAGGTGAAAAAACCAACGACCCGGTGAGTATGTATTTATCCGATATTTACACGATCGCTATCAATTTAGCAGGCCTACCTGCTGTTTCAATTCCAGTAGGCTTTCTTGATGGACTTCCCTTAGGGATGCAACTCATTGGCCGACCTTTTACTGAAGCAAAATTATTGAATGCCGCACATCGTTATCAACAAGCGACCGATTGGCATCAAAAAGTACCGGAGAGTTTTAATCTATGACCTCGGCTATACACAAAAAATCATCAAAAAATAGCAAAGTCGAGCCTGAAAAACCTGCTGATGCATGGGAATCTGTTATAGGACTTGAAGTTCACGTTCAATTATCCACACTATCAAAGCTTTTTTCAGGGGCAGCAACCGCCTATGGCGCTGAACCCAATACACAAGCGTGCGCAATCGATTTAGCTTTACCGGGTGTACTACCCGTTTTAAATGCAGAAGCCGTGAATATGGCCATTAAATTTGGTTTAAGTATCCAAGCAGACATCCCTCATTATTCAATTTTCTCACGTAAAAATTATTTTTACCCTGATTTGCCTAAAGGCTATCAAATTAGTCAGCATGAAAATCCTATTGTCGGCCCTGGACACTTAACGATAGTCTTAGAAAATGGAGAACAAAAAATTATTCGTATTACGCGCGCTCATTTAGAAGAAGACGCTGGAAAATCGCTACATGAGGGATTTGAAAATATGACGGGCATCGATCTGAATCGTGCCGGAACTCCTTTATTAGAAATTGTTTCAGAACCCGATTTAACTTCACCCAAAGAAGCGGTTATCTATCTTAAAACATTACATACCTTGGTTCGTTACTTGGATATCTCTGATGGTAATTTACAAGAAGGCTCATTTCGCTGCGATGCCAATGTCTCTGTACGTAGAGCTAACCAAAAACAACTAGGAAAACGCGTCGAAATTAAAAATCTAAATTCGTTTCGTTTTATAGAAAAAGCGATTCAATATGAAATTGAACGCCAAATTGCGGTTTTAGAAAACGGTGGCCACATTGACCAAGAAACCCGTTTATATGACACCGATAAACAAGAAACTCGCCCCATGCGCAGTAAAGAGGATGCGAAAGATTATCGCTATTTTACCGACCCGGATTTATGTCCTGTCTTTATCAATGCTGATTTTATTGAAACACTCTATCAAACTTTACCTGAATTACCACAAAAAAAATTAGCTCGCTTTCAAACAGACTATAAGTTAAGTGCTTATGATGCGAGTTTACTGACAGCTACTTGCGAATTAGCTAACTATTTTGAAGAGGTTGTTAAAGAAAATGTTCCCGCTAAATTAGCCGTCAATTGGATCATGGGAGAACTTGCAGCCGCTCTAAATAAATCAAATTTCACCATTATTGAATCTCCCATTAGTGCCAAACGATTAGCTACTCTATTGCAACGAATTGCTGACAACACGATTTCTAGCAATATCGCCAAAAACGTGTTTGAAGAATTATGGAGCAGCAACAAAACCACTGATAAAATCATTCAAGAAAAAAATCTACAACAAATTACGGATCAAACCGCCATCTTGAGAATTATTGATGAGATTTTAATAAAATATCCTGAACAATTAGCTGACTATCGATCTGGAAAAAATAAACTATTTGGTTTTTTTGTGGGTCAAGTCATGAAAGCTTCAGGTGGTAAAGTAAACCCTCAACAATTAAATCATTTATTAAAAGAAAAACTCGATCAGTAAAGAAACTTTATGTTATTACAAAAAATTTACATTGAGACGCATGGTTGCCAAATGAATGCGTATGATTCAGAAAGTCTATACAACCTCTTATCTCATTCTCATGGCTTAATCTTGACTAAGGATCCAAACGAAGCAGACGTCATCGTCTTAAATACCTGTTCTATTCGTGAAAAAGCGCAAGAAAAAGTTTATTCCCAGCTAGGACAATGGCGTAAAATTAAAGCCTTGCGAGCTCATATCATCATCGCTGTAGGTGGCTGCGTCGCGAGTCAAGAAGGCGCCGGTATTATTCAACGCGCGCCTTTTGTAGACATTGTATTTGGGCCTCAGACTTTGCATCGACTTCCGGATATGATCAATCAAGTTTTAAAGAAAAAGCAAACTGTGGTTGATATTTCTTTTCCTGAAATCGAAAAATTTGATCACTTACCCGCTCCACGAGCTGAAGGTCCCCGCGCCTATGTCTCTATCATGGAAGGATGTAATAAATATTGTAGCTTTTGTGTCGTTCCTTACACACGAGGTGAAGAAATTAGTCGCCCTCTAGATGATGTTCTCGCAGAAATTGTACAACTCGGTGAACAAGGTGTCCGTGAAATTACCTTATTAGGACAAAATGTTAATGATTATCAAGGTCCTCGCCATGAAGGCGGCATAGCCGACTTAGCGGATTTAATACGCTATATCGCCACAATAGACCCTATTTTGCGTATACGATTTACTACCTCTCACCCCTTAGCATTTTCAGAACGTTTAATTCAAGCGTATGCCGATGTACCAAAATTAGCCGATCATTTACATTTACCGGTGCAAAGTGGCTCCGATCGAGTTTTAGCGGCGATGAAGCGTGGTTATACCTCACTAGAATTTAAGTCTAAAATTCGTAAATTACGCAAAGTTCGACCCAATATTGCTATTTCTTCAGATTTTATTATTGGCTTTCCTGGAGAAACTGAAGCAGACTTTCAAGCCACTCTTAATTTAGTCGAATCTATAGGTTTTGATCATTCATTTAGTTTTATTTACAGTCGCCGACCTGGTACGCCGGCAGCAGAACTTCCAGATGATGTATCTCCCCTCGTAAAAAAACAACGTTTACAGATCCTCCAAAATCTCCTAGTATTTCAAGGACAGGCCCTAAGTAAAAAAATGTGCGGTAAGGTCCATCAAATATTGGTTGAAGGTCCTTCTAAGAAAAATAAAGAGGAATTTCAAGGGCGTACAGAAAATAACCGTGTGGTTAACTTCAGAGGTCACGCGCGCTTAATAGGTCAATTAGTTCCTATTACTATTACTGAGGTATTAAGAAACTCTTTACGAGGAGAATTAATAGTAAATTGAATACTCAAGCTTATACTTTTCAACTCATGCCCGAAGATAATCATCGTTTAGCGAATCTTTGTGGTCCCTTTGATCAGCATTTACGTCAAATTGAGCAAAAACTCAACGTTTGCATTTATAATCGTGGTCATGACTTTCAAATTAACGGCCCTAACTCTGCTGTTGAAGTTGCCGCTAAAGTTTTACACCATCTTTACGCAGAAACCGGCACAAAAAAACACACACTCACGTCGAATACTATTCATCTCGTCTTGCAAACCGCTCAAACTGATCCGAATATGACACTAAAGCCCCTTCAAACACCTGGTATTGTGATTCCAACTAAACGTGGGCCTATCAAACCTCATAGCCCAAATCAAGCACTTTATATCGATCGTATTTTAAATCACGATATAAATTTTGGTTTAGGCCCTGCGGGAACCGGTAAAACTTACTTGGCTGTCGCTTGCGCAGTATCCGCGCTAGAGAAAGAACAAATTAGCCGAGTCATACTCGTTAGACCCGCCGTTGAAGCGGGTGAAAAGCTAGGTTTTTTACCGGGTGATTTTTCGCAAAAACTCGATCCCTACTTTCGCCCCCTTTATGATGCATTGAATGATATGCTCGGTTTTGAATTAGTGATGCAACTCGTCGAACAACACATTATTGAAGTCGTTCCTTTAGCTTATATGCGTGGACGTACATTAAATGATGCCTTTATTATTTTGGATGAAGCTCAAAATACCACGAAAGAACAAATGAAAATGTTTTTGACACGCATCGGTTTTAATTCCAAAGTGGTTGTGAGTGGTGATACTACACAAACCGATTTACCGCGTGGCCTAGAATCAGGTCTGTGTCATTGTTTAAATATTTTAAAAAAAATAAAGGGTATCAGCTTTACTGAATTTCAAATGCAAGATATTGTCAGACATACATTGGTACAAGCCATACTACAAGCTTATGCGCAAAACGAAAGCCAAAGAAAAGCGCATTAAAATCACGATACAAACTGTTACTAGTCACACTTTTATTCCTAGTCGTTATTTCCTGCAACAATGGGTAAACAAAGCGTTCTCAAATAAAATTGGAAGTAGCGCAGTGAATATACGGCTTGTTAGTAAAAAAGAAAGTGCTGAGCTGAATAACTTTTATCGACATAAAAAAGGACCTACTAATATCTTATCATTTCCTTTTGAGCCGCCACCTAAAATTTCCTCACCGTTTCTAGGCGATTTAGTCATATGCGCCATGCTGGTTAATCAAGAAGCTAAACAACAAGCAAAAACCCGCTTAGCCCATTGGGCACATCTGGTTATTCATGGTTGTTTACATTTGATCGGTTATGATCATATTTATAACAAAGAGGCCACCCAAATGGAAACCATAGAAATTCAATTATTAAAGGAATTAGGTTATGAAAACCCCTACATCTGACGATAAACTTAAGATAAAAAAAAATCGTCAGCCCTGGCTCACTCGTGTTCATCAAGCTTTCAAGCAAGGTCCTAAAAATAGAAAACAACTGATAGAATTATTGCATTACTCACGCCAGCGCAACCTACTCAACTCACAGGCGCTCAAAATGCTTGAAGGCGTATTACAAATCTCTGACATCCATGTCAGAGATATTATGGTTCCTCATGCCAAAATTACCATTATTTCCGAAAAGGCTAATTTAGCAACCTTACTTCCTATCGTTATCGAATCGGGTCATTCGCGTTTCCCGGTTATTAATGATGAACGACGTGTTATTGGTTTATTATTGGCAAAGGACTTGCTCAAATTCAATCCATTAGACCATCAAGACAGTTTTGATATCCGTGATATCTTACGCCCTGTGGTGTTTATACCGGAAAGTAAACGCTTAAACAGTTTACTCGAAGAATTTCAACATAAACATTATCATATGGCTATTGTCGTTGACGAATATGGTGCCGTATCTGGTCTAGTGACTATTGAAGATGTTTTAGAAGAAATTGTGGGTGAAATTGAAGATGAATATGATGCTAATGAGGAAGTTTTTATACAAGAACAAAATCCTAATCAATTTATTGTCAAAGCCATGATGCCCATTGAGGATTTTAATGATTTTTTTAATTCTCATTTAGCGACCGATCAATTTGATACCATCGGTGGAGTCATCGCGAATCGTTTTGGTTATTTACCGAAACGCGGCGCCAGTACGACTATTCATCCTTTTCGATTTAAAGTTTTACGTGCTGATAATCGTCTTATTCGTCTATTGCAAGTCAATATTGAAAAAACCAACTAGGGAATGCTCCATATGAAATTAAATAATGCTTCGCTGTTTCAGCAAAGTTGTTTTATTAATGGAAAATGGATCCATGCAAAAAAAACTATCCAAGTTAACAATCCTGCTACCGAGGAAAACATTGGAACGGTTCCTGATTTAGAAACAGCAAACGTACTTGATGCCATCGCCGCCGCCGCCGCAGCCTGGCCGATGTGGCGATCAAAAACCGCCGTAGAACGTGGCGAATTACTCTATCGTTGGTACACACTTATTTTAGAAAATATCGACGATTTAGCGCGGTTGCTCACGATAGAGCAAGGAAAACCCATTAGAGAAGCTAAGGAAGAAATTCGTTACGGCGCCTCTTTTATCCAATGGTTTTCCGAAGAAGGCAAACGCATCTATGGTGACATCATACCCGCACCATTAGCCAACCAGCATTTGTTCGTCAACAAACAATCCGTAGGCGTGGTAGGTGCTATTACACCATGGAATTTTCCTAACGCCATGATCACACGTAAATGTGCACCCGCTTTAGCCGCTGGCTGTTCCATTGTACTCAAACCTTCGGGATTAACACCTTTTTCAGCCTTAGCATTAGCGGTACTCGCCGAAAAAGCCGGCATACCACCCGGTGTATTTAATATCGTTACGGGTAATTCTGAATTGATCGGCACTATTTTTACCGACAGCTCTTCAATACGCAAGCTTTCATTCACTGGCTCTACAGCTATTGGCAAATTATTAATGCAGAAAGCAGCTAATTCGGTAAAAAAAATATCCCTAGAATTAGGCGGCAATGCACCGTTTATTGTTTTTGATGATGCCGATATCAATCAAGCAATCCTAGGCGCTATTGCATCAAAATTCCGTAATAGTGGCCAAACGTGTATATGCACCAATCGTTTTTATATTCATGAAAAAATTTATGAACGTTTTACAAAAAAATTAGCTGATGCCATTCAACAGTTAAAAGTAGGTAATGGTCTAGAAGATACTGTTCAAATAGGTCCTTTGATCAATCAAGCGGCGGTTAAGAAAGTAGAAAAACATATTACCGATGCATTGCATCAAGGAGCCGAACTGGTATGTGGCGGAAAAATACATACGTTAGGTGGGAGTTTCTTCCAACCGACACTCTTAAAAAATTGCACAGCCACTATGTTAATTGCCAAAGAGGAAACCTTTGGACCTGTCGCGGCATTATTTAAGTTTTCTGAGGAAAAAGAAGTCATCGATTTAGCCAATGCCACTGAATATGGACTCGCTGCTTATTTTTATACGAAAAAAGTTGATCGGGTTATCCATGTCGCCCAACAACTCGACTATGGTATCGTCGGCGTCAACACCGGGCGCGCTTCGAATGAAGTCGCACCCTTCGGTGGTTTCAAGCAGTCTGGCATTGGGCGTGAGGGCTCAAAATATGGTATCGAAGACTATTTAGAAATTAAATATATCTGTTTAAATACAGAATAAATACAGACTATCTTGTTCTAAACATATTATCGCTTGGTACTATGTCTGGAAGTAATGTATAAGCAAATTTTGCTTTGTTTTCTTTAAATGCCCCCAGTTTTAACAATTTCGTGCTTATAACAGGGCTAATAGGTCTTAACAATTTTTTAACCGCATCTCTTTGATAGGGTTTAAAGTAACTTAATAGATCGATATAACATTCCTTTGATAGTTGGCCATTTTGTCGTTGAAAGCCTTCTATCTGATCCCTCATCAAAGGAGAGTTCAAGAACTTAATGGCATCATTTGGAGGAAAAAGTTTAATAAAATTTTTAAGATCTTCTATTTTCATAGAGGCAATGATGGCTTGATGACCATATTCCTGAACGTTTCTTTTAAAAAAATTTAATGTCGATTCAGAACACT
Source organism: Candidatus Rickettsiella isopodorum (assembly GCF_001881495.1). NCBI lineage: Bacteria > Pseudomonadati > Pseudomonadota > Gammaproteobacteria > Legionellales > Coxiellaceae > Rickettsiella > Candidatus Rickettsiella isopodorum. Next base: position 328,315 of record NZ_LUKY01000032.1, read on the forward strand.
CTTTTATAATGGATAATCTGAATTGTGCGAGTGATAATTGACTCCTCTTAGTGACCTTAGCCTGTGATTCGTTATTACTTTCTCTAGAATTCGTATTAGATTGACAGCGATTATAAATCTTATCTTCTGTTCTTTTTGGTATTGAATAGGGAGTCATTCTCTTGACATTTTGTTTAGCAGGAAAAATACCCGCAAAATTTTTTTTATCGAATGGTAATAAATCATTGAAAGCCGGATCCTGGGATAAACAAGCGCTAAGTACTTTTATTTCGAGTTCAGATAGCGCAGACAATTTAATATCAAAATGTTTTAATAAAAGTTTGAAGGCATTAAATCGATCGAGCTTAGGAAACAAAAAAAGAATCGCTTTTAATTGGATAGACTTAAGTTCAAAATTTTTTAGTTTATTTTCCTTAATTAAATTTTTTAATTCAACAATCCGTAGCTCTGAATATTTAATTTTTTTAAAATGATTTAATAAGCTTAGCTTTTTGTTATTGGTTATAGTTATCATAATCTTATTATTAGAAAAAGTGGTGGCGTGTAGTCTAACAGAAAATTTTTACTGCTCAGTATATAAAATTATTCAAGCAAAATATTTCATATTATATTTATGCACTATTAATTTTATTGATAGAATACAGCAATAACCTCCCATCCTAGCTTATCAAGCATTCTATCTAAACAATTTTAAACGCTTTATTGCACGCCAGAATGTCCAAAGCCACCCACGCCGCGTTCGGTTTGCACAAATTCAGGAACCAATTCAAATTGTGTTCTAACGACCGGTACAAACATTAGTTGAGCAATTCTATCTCCGGGCTGGATTGCAAACTCACTATGACCGCGATTCCAACACGAAATGAATAACTCGCCTTGGTAATCGGAATCAATGAGACCAATGAGATTTCCAAGTACAATACCATGCTTATGGCCAAGACCCGAACGCGGCAGGATCACAGCCGCTAAATTTGGCTGAGCAATATAAATCGCTAAACCAGTGGATATTAGCTCGGTCTGGTTAGGCAATAATTGTATGGCCTGCTGAGTACACGCGCGCAAATCTAATCCTGCGGATCCCTCTGTGGCGTAGCTCGGCAATGGAAATTCCTCACCTAATCGGGAGTCCAAAATTTTTAATTGGATATTTTGCATCATCAGATCCTATTAGAAATGGACTCTCATTATAACCCAATCTAACTGTACAATTATTAAACGATTTTGTCGGGTGTAACTGGTATTTACCTCCCCCACTGCCTATACTTTTTATAAGAACGATAGATAAATAGTCCAAAAATTATTTCATTTTCCATGGGGTAAAATATGAAAAAAATTAATTCATTCGCCTTAATAGGCGTTTTATTAGTCGGCCTAACAGCCTGTGATACGATGTCACCCGACCAAAGACGCGTGGCCGGAGGTTTAGGTGGTGCCGCAGTAGGTGGTCTATTAGGTAACACGATTGGTAGTGGCTCTGGTAGAACTGTAGCGACAATAGCCGGCGCAGGATTAGGTGCTGTAGCAGGAAGCCAATTAGCTGGCAGCTCAGGCAACCGCTACTAGAAGATAGAAGAATATATACTCACCGTTATTGGATTTTTGACAAGTACCTCGATTGAGTCTTGCATAGCAACACAGACAAAAATTCAAGTGTGAGAATATAACTTACCTTCGGATAGCCTAGATATACGCTCTGCATTCAAATGAGCGTTTGTCTAGGCTTTTTTATACCGCTCTTTATTTCACTGAAAGCCTTAGATATCATTTTATATTGAGTCGATTTTTCTTTTAAATCACTCTCGCACTTGAAGATGCAAACTCGCACCTTGGGGTGGTGCTATGGGTATATTCTCTATAAATGCTATACTTTTTCCTATTAAATCGATATTAATACACTTATGCGTCTAGAAAGTATCAAATTAGCAGGATTTAAGTCCTTTGTTGATCCCACTACCGTGGCTTTTCCGAGTAATCTTACCGCTATTGTAGGCCCCAACGGCTGTGGAAAATCGAATATTATCGATGCCATACGCTGGGTTATGGGCGAAAGCTCTGCCAAACAACTACGAGGTCAATCACTCGATGATGTGATATTTAACGGCTGCCATACCCGAAAACCACTAGGCAAGGCATCGATTGAACTCAATTTTGATAACTCTGATGCAAGTCTAGGAGGTCAATACAATAGCTATACGCAAATTTCGATTCGACGTGAAATCACGCGAGAAGGCCAATCGATCTATTCTCTTAATGGAACCCGTTGCCGTAGACGTGATATCCGAGATATTTTCTTAGGTACGGGTCTAGGTCCACGTAGTTATGCCATTATTGAACAAGGTATGATTTCTCGCATTGTGGAAGCTAAACCTGAAGAGCTGCGTGCTTATATTGAAGAAGCGGCTGGCATCTCAAAATATAAAGAACGACGTCGTGAAACCGAGTTACGTTTGGAACATACACAGGAAAATTTAAATCGTTTAAATGACGTAAGAGAAGAACTTAGCAAACAACTTAAGCATTTACAGCGTCAAGCCAACGCCGCGGAACGCTACAAATCACTTAAAGAAGAAGAACGTTTCCTAAAAGCTCAATTACAAACTCTTCGTTATCAAACATTTCAGGAACAACTACACACTCAATTAAATGAAATACAATCGGTTGAAGAACAACTACATGCCTCTCAACTTGAACAACAGCATTTATCCGCACAGGTAATAGCCGATCGTATTGAGCAAACTCAAGCACGACTAAATTTTAGTAACTTTCAAACTGAATATTATGAACTCGGCAATGAAGTAACCCGTTTAGAAGAAAATTTACGCACACAAACAACACAACTTCAGCAAAATCAACTCGAGCTAGCCGACTTAACCAAAAAGAAAGCGGTTCTTGAAGAACAATGCCAATCCAGCGAAGCAAATCAGATTCAGATTAATCAAAGACTTAATGAACTCCAGAAAAAACAAACTGAACTTCAGGTAGCCACTGAACAAAGCCTAGTTTCATTAAAACAAGCGGAGAAAAATTATGCCGGATGGCAAACCCAATGGGAAACCATCCAAACCTCTTTTATTGAACTAAAACAACAGCACCATAGTGTTACAACACAAAACCACTTTGATCAACAGCAATCTCACACATTAAACCTACGTATTGACCGCTTGCAACATGAGCATGATGAACAAACTAACATTTTGAATCCTCAGAATAAACAATCTGAAAATTTAAACGAAATTTTAGCCTCGATTGAAGCAAAATATACACACTGTAAAACTCAACAAGAACAGATAACTCAACGAATTCTTGAACAACGTACTCTTTTACAGCAAAACACTAAAGAATTGGATCAATTAAAAAGTCACTTACAAATGACGCAAGGAGAATACGCCTCACTCATGGCCTTGCAACAAGAAGCCTTAGGTAAACGCGAACATACCTTATTGGAATGGTTTAAAAAACATCATTTAACCGAACAACCTCGACTAGTACAGCTATTACAAGTAGAAACCGGCTGGGAGCGGGCAATAGAAGTCGCTTTGAACCAACATATCCAAGCGGTATGTTTTACCGACCGAGATTCTTTAGATGATTTCTTAAATTCTCCCCCGCCGAATACGGTTAGTTTAATGACAAAGTCGATACCCTGTGAATATTTTGCTGCGACTTTTCAGAATCAGTTAACACTAGCGCCTATTAGTAGCAAGTTTACAGCGCCATGGCCACTTGAACACTTGCTCGCAGGAGTCTATGTAGCCGAGAACGTAACAGAAGCGATGGAACATACCAAGCAATTAAAAAGTTATGAATCTATCATCACACGTGAAGGAATTTGTTTGGGTAATCATTGGATTCGTTTAACGGGTGGTGATGATCATAAAGCAGGCTTATTACAACGAGAACGTGAAATAACTCAGCTACAAAAAGTGCAACAAGACATTCAAGAACAGCTTGATAAGAAACAAATAGACTATCAGCATATTCAAACCCAATTAAAAGAACTGGAAGATACGCAAGCAAAACAACAGAAACAATCCACTGAATTAATTGCTCAACAAGCGGATTTAAGTGCACGCCAAAAAGTCCAACACGCTCGAGTATTTCAAGCGAAACAACGTCTTACAGCAATACAACAAGAATTGCAAGAAACTAAACAACACTATGCAACGATACAGGAAAAATTACAGCAAGCCTGCGAAGAGCAAAAAATAGCACATACTCAACTGCAAGAAATAGAAAAACAAAGGCTAACTCACTTAAAAGATAAAGCTACCTTGCAAAACCAACTCAATGAGTCGGCACGTGTCACTAAAGACTATGAAGCAGAACTTCATCAACATGAGTTACGTTTACAAGCGATGCATCATCAACTAAAAACCGAACTTGCCACTTTAGCTAACGTAAAACAGCAGTATAGGCAATTAGAACAACGTCTTAATCAATTGCATGAATTGATCGACGTTGCTGAAAATCCGATAAACTCACTTCAGGAACAACTCAATCTACAAATCGATAAAAAAAATAAACTGGGTTTACAACTTAAAGAACATCAAACAAAGTTAGAAATCATTGATAAAAAAATTAAAGACACCGAAACTCAATCACAAGCACTGGAAGCTCATCTTAATTTAGATCGAGATTCTTTAGAACAACAACGATTACTTTCACAAGAATTACGTATACGGGCTAAGACCTTAGAAGAACAATTGCAAGAACAGGGTTATGAACTGGAAAAACTTTTATCAGAAATTCCTTCTGGACAGATTGATATCACTGAACGTGAAACGCAACTGACTCAATTAACTCAGCGTATTGAACAGATGGGGGCAGTAAATCTCGCTGCTTTGGAAGAACAACAGATAGTTTCAGAGCGTGAAAAATATCTAGAAGCCCAATATAAAGATTTAACCGAAGCCTTAGAAATGTTACAAACGGCTATTCAGAAAATGGATAAAGAAACGCGTAACCGGTTTAAAGAAACCTTCGATAAAGTCAATCAGAACTTCATTACTTTATTTCCAAGGCTATTTTCAGGCGGTGTCGCTTCATTACAACTCCAAGATCCCGACTTACTGAGTAGTGGTATTTGCATCATGGCGCAACCACCAGGAAAACGAAATAGCACCATACACTTGCTTTCAGGGGGAGAAAAAGCCTTGACGGCAACTGCTTTAGTTTTTTCATTTTTTCAGTTAAATCCTGCTCCTTTTTGCCTATTAGATGAAGTGGATGCGCCATTAGATGATACGAATGTTCTAAGGTTTTGTAAGTTAGTGAAAGAGATGTCGAATGAAGTGCAATTTATCTTTATTAGCCATAATAAAGTGGCAATTGAAATGGCCCATCACTTGACAGGAGTCACTATGCATGAACCGGGTGTTTCGCGCCTGGTCGCTGTCGATCTAGAAAAAGCCATAGCCATTGCTACTGCTTAAGCCTACAATGAACCGGTTACTTTTCTTCCTATGCGAGTGGTATATTTTTAGTTTTATTTCTTCGTATGATACGATGGAGAGCCAGACATGGAAACTTTAATAGCTCAAACGTTTTCTTTCTTTAGTAAAAAACATTATTTCTTTCAAGAGGTATCGATGTGATGGACATTGACTACTTACTGATTATTTTACCTAGTATTATTTTTCTCGGTGTTTTTGGTTTAATACTTATTATTTGGCATGGAAATTTTCGCAGTAAAAAAGAAAAATTAAATGCCGAACATTCAATAACAGAACCTCCGTCTAAAACTGAGCTATCGACATCGCGACTCGAACCTACTTTCACTAAATCTAATCTGAAACAAGAAAGCACTAACAACAAGAACTCCATAACTCAATATGACCTCGATAACTATATAATCTTACAATTAATGGCCCCCAAACAAAGACCATATCGCGGATATGAACTGATCCAAACATTGACGAGTGCCGGTTTTCACTATGGCAAAATGAATATTTTTCATTTTTATGCCGATCCTTTAGCCAAACAAGAGCTTTTATTTAGTCTAGCCTCAGCTATCGAGCCTGGAACCTTTGATTTAGATAATACCGGAGAAATAGTTTGTCCCGGATTATGTCTATTTATGTCGATCCATCAGGTTAAATCCGCGCTGAACACATTTAACTTAATGTGGGAGACGGCACAAATTCTCGCACAAGACTTAGATGGTGTACTGTGTGATAAACAACTACAACCTATTGAGGATCCTTCTCGATATCACTCACAACTTCATGCTTATGCCTAAACCATCCGATAGCCTTATTAAAAAAATGGAGCGGCTTAAAAAAAAAATTAACGAACACAACTATCGGTACCACATTCTTGATGACCCATTGATTAGTGATGCCGCTTACGACAAACTGTTTCGTGAATTAGAAGATCTCGAAAAACACTATCCCGAACTGGTAAGCAATGACTCTCCCACACAACGCGTCGGTAGCACTCCGTTAACATCCTTCCAACAAGTCCAACATGCTATACCCATGCTCTCTTTGGAAAATGCTTTTTCTGAAAAAGAAGTACTCGCGTTTAATCAACGTATACAAGAGAGATTACAGACCGAAGACGATATCGAATATGCATGCGAACCCAAATTGGATGGTATTGCCGTAAGCTTAATCTACTATAAAGGACAACTCATTCGTGCCGCAACACGGGGCGATGGCCATACTGGAGAAGATATTACTTTAAATATCCGTACCATTTTAAGTATTCCCTTACAACTTCGAGGGTCGGATTACCCGACAAATTTAGAGGTACGTGGCGAAGTATACATTCCCAAAAAAGCCTTTCAACAACTTAATAATCGGTTAAAAGAAACGGGAGAAAAACCATTGGTTAATCCACGTAATGCGGCAGCAGGAAGTTTACGTCAATTAAATCCTAAAATTACTGCGCAACGTTCTTTAGCTTTTTTTACACATAGTGTCGGACAAATTAAAGAGGGTCCATTAGCAGCGACACACACAGCGATCTTAGATCAATTTAAACGTTGGGGTTTACCTCGTTGCCCACAAACTAAAACAGCGAAAAATATATCCGCCTGCTTAGCGTATTATTATAAAATAGAAAAACAACGCGTGACTCTTCCTTATGAGATTGATGGTGTCGTTTACAAAGTCAACTCTATTGCCTTACAACAGCAACTGGGCTTTGTTTCACGTGCTCCACGCTGGGCACTTGCGCATAAATTTCCCGCGCAAGAAGCATTTACACGGGTCCTAGCCATCGAGTTTCAAGTGGGCCGTACGGGTGCCTTAACCCCGGTTGCACGATTACAACCCATTTTTGTTGGAGGGGCAACGATTAGCAATGCCACTTTACATAATATGGACGAAGTTAAACGCAAAGACATACGTGTAGGGGATACCGTTATCATCCGTAGAGCAGGTGATGTTATCCCAGAAGTCGTCAGCGTCGTTCAAGAAAAACGGCCCGCTAACACCTATGATTTACAATTACCTAAACACTGCCCTATCTGTGGCTCAGATATCATTAAATTAGAAACCGAAGCAACTGCACGCTGCAGCGGCGCCCTCTATTGCCCAGCACAACGTAAAGAAGCCATCAAGCATTTTGTCTCACGCAAAGCCATGAATATTGAAGGTTTAGGCGATAAACTCGTCGATCAATTAGTCGATACTAATTTAATTAAAGATGTCTCTGACCTATACCAATTAAAGATAGAACAATTAGTCGATCTTGAACATCTGGGTGAAAAATCCGCTCAGAAATTATGCGCCGCCATACTCGCTAGTAAAAAAACCAGCTTAACCCGTTTCTTATATGGCTTAGGAATACGTGATGTGGGTATAACGACAGCCCTAAATCTCACTCAACATTTTCAAAAACTGAAATCTATCATGCAGGCGGATGAAGCGTCCCTACAAGCTATTCCCGACATAGGTCCTGTAGTCGCAGCCCATGTTAAAAAATTCTTTAGCGAAGCTCACAACCTTGAAGTAATCAAAAATCTACTGATAGCTGGGATTACTTGGCCAAAACCTCCTGGTATTAATCAGCAACACGTCTCCCTCTTAACCGGAAAAAATTTTGTTTTAACCGGCAGCTTATCTGAATTAAGTCGCGAGCAAGCCACCACTTTGCTCCAAGGACTCGGAGCAAAAGTCACTTCTAGCGTGACCAAAAAAACCGATTACGTGATTGTAGGCCAAAACGCTGGATCGAAACTCACGCATGCCCAGGAGTTAGGTCTCACTATACTGACAGAAAAAAAATTTTTATCGCTATTAAAGAAAGCAAATTTATCGTAAAATTACCTTTTTGGTAATAAAAACTAACACATACTTGCACATCAAGAGGCTAACAGGCATCTTGCTATGCAATCATCTCGCAGCGAAGATACCGTTCGCTATGAATTGAAAGATACGCATCTTTAAGTGCAAACTTAATAGATACTCACAGCAATTGGATTTTTGGCAGGGTGCCGCGAAAACGGAGCAACCGGCGTGTATAGAACATACATGAGGATTGCGAGTTGAACGGCAACACAGTCAAAAATTTCAAGTGCAAAGAGTAATAAAATAATAACAATAATGAGGCAAATTATGCGCATTCTATTAGTGGAAGATGATGGGGCATTAGGTGATGGGATTCACAAAGGTCTAAAACAATATGGCTATACGGTGGATTGGCTCACTGATGGCCGGACCGCCTTAAGTTCTATCAAAACAGAAACATTTGATGTCATCCTACTTGATTTAAATTTACCAGGCCTACCTGGATTAAGTGTCCTCCGTGAGATGCGCGCAGCAGGTATTACGATGCCTGTACTCATCTTAACAGCACGTCATGCCATCGAAGATAGAATAAAGGGATTAGACAGTGGTGCTGATGATTACTTAACTAAGCCTTTTGACTTAGATGAACTCTCTGCCAGAATCCGCGCTTTACAACGACGTTTTTCCAGCAATCGTGCCGCTCCTCTATTGACATACCGGGATATCGAATTAGATCCCAGCTCATTTACCGTTACGCTCAAAGGGCTTGCTATTAGTCTGTCTCGTCGTGAATTTAGTTTACTGCAAAAATTATTAGAAAATGCCGGTCACGTTGTTTCGCGCGACTCACTTAATCAATGCCTCTATGGCTGGGGTGATGAAATTGATAGCAATACACTCGAAGTCCATGTCCATAATTTACGAAAGAAATTAGTAGATACGCACTTTATTCGAACAATACGCGGCGTGGGTTATATGGCAGAGAAGGAAAATAATTAATGTTTACTATTTTTTCGATTAGACGGTTCTTATTGTTTAATCTATTAAGCACGGTTATCGCTACTATCATCATCACTGCTCTCGGCAATTATTATATAGACTGCCAAGCTATTAATGTGAGTTTAGATAATTTATTGGTGGAAACTGGCTCACTCCTTAAAACTATTACGAATAATCCACGTTTCTTAACGCCCGAAACACTTAGAGTCATTCAATCACAACTCAATATAGGGATAGGGAATACTCCTAAAAAAAACTTTTCTTCCAGCCCTCATTTAAATATCACTCCTATCACTCAAAAACGGTTACGTTATAAATTTCAATTGTGGGATGGCGACGGTAAGCTGTTATTAAGTTCAGAAAAAACACCCGCTGCACCACTCATCAGTAAACCGGGGCTCAGCGATAAAATTATCGATGGACAAAAATGGCGTACTTTTACCATTTATGACACTAAACGCGGCGTCATCTTGGTCTTAGCAGAACAATACGCAGCGCGTTATACCATGATTCATAACATGTTAGTGAGTGATACTTATCTCACACTATTAATTTATCCTTTATCAGGAATCTTTATTTGGTTAATTATTGGTAGCGGATTAAAGAGTATTCGTTTTTTTGCTAAAGAAATGGCGGAAAGAGCGGCTGATCATTTAGATCCCGTTGATCTCAATGAAGTTCCTGTAGAAATAAGCCCTTTGGTAGATGAGCTGAATAAACTTTTTTCACGTTTACAACAAGCTTTTGAACGTGAACAACGTTTTGCCGCTGATGCCGCTCACGAATTACATACGCCTCTCGCTGCTCTAAAAACCCAAGCACAAGTAGCACTTAAAACGACCGATCCACAAGAATGTTACTTGCATTTAAAACAAGTGATTGCGAGCGTCGATCGCTGTACACATGTCATTCAACAATTACTGACATTATGTCGCTTAAGTCCTGAAACCATCATGCCAGAACACTTTACACAAGTAAATTTATCACGCATAGCTGCCGAAGTCATTGCACAACTAGCACCCCAAGCTATCCTTAAACAGATCGAAATCGAATTAATCGCAAAAGATTCTGATTATAAGCTATTAGGTAATACTACTGGCTTGCATGTATTAATTCGTAATCTAGTCGATAATGCTATTCGTTATACACCCACAGGGGGAATTATTAAGGTACTTCTCCTTAATACCTCTGATTCCATTATCTTACAAGTAATCGATAATGGGCCTGGGATTCCTAATAAATTACGCGCGCGAGTATTTGAGCGTTTTTTCCGTATCTTAGGAACAAATGCACAAGGCAGCGGTTTAGGGCTTGCTATCGTAGAACAAATTGCAAAACTACATAAAGGTTCGATAGCTTTAGATACGCCCTCAGAGGGCACCGGACTACAAATTGAAGTTCGCTTTCCAAAAAATCAGTATCGTTTTTTAAAAATCTAATATCACTTCATAATATAGGCATTGCTACTCACAATGCCTAATACCTATTAATTCATTAAAACTTGTTGATAAGAATTCAACACTCTTCCTGTATTTTCTTGATTATTAATTGGGCTGCTCCAAAATAACGGCCGCGGATAAGTTGATAGCGCAGGCTGATATAAATTAGACTCCGCTTCATCTGAAATACCACTGTCTGATTGACTATCCATGGTTGTTATAAACGCCTCATCTTTATTTAAGTCTTCTTCTTGTTCTAATTGATCCCGATTCGAAGTGACAGAAATATCAGATGAATCATCCTCCCAATCAGTATCCCAAGCATCTTCCTCTTCGTCAGAATCATACTGGCAAGGATAAATATTCTCTGCTATTTCTTTTTTTAATGCGGTTTTTAGCATTAAAACTTCCGTTAAAATAAACTGACTTAATTTAGTTAAGTCAGTTTCTAATAGCTTAGGTTCCATTTTTTTTGCGTAAATTTCTAGCTCTGCTGCAACATTTTGAAGTTTATCTAATGTCAAATATAAATGGGTACATTCTGAGTTGGAAAATGCTTGATTAGTCGTATGAAAAAATAAACTTCTATTAATATAAAAAATAGTTTCTAACTTATTTAAAATTTGATAAAAATTAGAATCGTTTCCATAACAACGATCAACTTGTTTATCTAAATTTTTCCTAAAGCCTTCATAACAAAATTGCATCTTATAAATTGATAAGCTTAACAACTGTTTAAATTCGGAAGTTAATTGATTTAAATTTTTATTTTGCAAGTTAACTTTCTCATTAAATTCATATTGAAGTTTAAATCGTTGTCTAATCCCTTCAATTAGATTGTAGATACCTCCTATTCTAACTGCATTTTTGTGAATAGATGTGTTTTTGATAAATTCTTTTATTTCACCAATTTTCTCTTCAAATAAAGAAAATTTTTTATCAAAAACAAATGCTTTAAGCTTAGTCAACTCTTTGGATAACTTAATTTTTTCATCTGATACTATGAGCAATTTAATTCTATAACTTAAATAGTTAAGTAGTGAATCTATATCTGAACACTCCTTACTGAGATCAGAAGCAGTTCCACTATATAATTTCTTCTTATACGATGAACTCCACTCTTCAAGTAATTTATATTCATTAATAGGGGTATAAATTAAAGAGGAAACTTTATTTTCGAGAAATTTTTCTACCATAAAAGGCAGTGCCTTATAGGTTTCCATTTCTAAATTAACATCTAATAAATCATTTTCAGTATTTGCTATACGATGTTTTATATTTCTCAAAGCTTCCAATATTTTTTTCGCATCGGCTAAATTTCTAAGCTTGGGTTTAGGTTTAATAATCCAAGAAATAAACATTTGCAACCAACGCACCACTCGCCAATTTGATTTCACTGTTAATTTTGATTCAAGATATTCCGGAAAAAATCGAACAAATAAATCAGAATGACTAGTATTTTTAATCGTTAATAAAATTAAATTATATAAAGCATCTTTTTGCACTTCATTTCTATAAATATTTTCTTTATTAAAATTTTTAAAATAATTCTCAAGAATTTTTTTATCTAATTTATTTATTTCATTAAAAAAAATAATGACTGCATTACTAAGCAACAACTTATAGTCAACATCATTTTTTGAAATACAATTTAATTTATTTTTATATTCCTGTAATAATTTATTATATTTTTTTACATTCATAAATACCTCTTTTTTTATTTTTTTTATGGGTATTATTTTTAGTGAATGATAGGCTACTTTTATTAAATGAAATTGTCAATTAAATTAATTTTTTAAAAATTAATACTTAATATTTCTTTATTTAAAAAATTTTAATGTAAATTTTTTTTTAAAATTTTTCCTAATGCGGATTTTTGGAGATAATTTAAAAACACAATTTCATGCGGTAATTTATAGCTAGTCAATGCAGCACGACAATCCTTTAATAGCTCATCAGATGTTAGGCTCTGATCTTTTCTTACCACGAACGCTTTAATTGCTTCGCCGGTCTTATCCGATGGAACGCCGATAACCGCAACCTCTTTTACTTTAGGATTTTGTTGAATAACTTGTTCAATTTCTTCTGGATAAACATTAAAACCAGAAACTAAAATGAGTTCTTTTTTACGACCCATGATAAACACGAAACCCTGATGATTGATACGCGCTAAATCACCCGTTATTAACCATCCATCCGGCGTTAATGGATACTCTACATCAGCCTGCACCCAATAATTTTGCATGACTTGAGGACCTTTCACCCAGAGCTCACCCACCTCCCCTATTTTTACTTCATTTTTTTTATTATCACGAAGACAAATATCCGTGGAAGGAAGTGGTAACCCCACATGGTCCCCTGCTACCACTAAATCCCAAGGAGGGGCACAAACAACCGGAGAAGCTTCAGTTAGACCATATCCTTCTAATAATAATTTTCCTGTTATTTGTTTCCAGCAAATTTTAACGTGAGATTGTATTGGAGCACCACCACCTAAAGCGATTTTTAAATGCGTGAAATCTAAATTTGCAAATGCCTTATGTTTTAAGAGTGCCTTAAATAAAGTATTGACACCTAACAAGGTACTAAAATGGGTGTCCGCAAGCACTTGAATAAGCTGTTTTATATTGCGCGCATCGGGAATTAAACAATTCTTACCTCCTAAACGCACGCACATTAAACCATTAACCATTAAAGAAAAAATATGATACAACGGCAAAGCGGTAATAAATGTTTCTTGTCCTTCACGCAAAATAGGTCTTACCCAAGACCTTAACTGCTCTATATTCGCTAGCATGTTACGGTGAGTTAGCATTGCACCTTTAGGGACGCCTGTCGTACCGCCAGTGTATTGTAAAAAAGCAAGGTCTTCTCTATTAATTACCACCGATGATGTTTTTAAGCTTTGACCTATTTTTAGAATCGTTAAGAAATTAATCGGATGTATCGTTGGATCTTTTTGTTTTTGGTTTTTTATAACCCACCAAGCAGAGCTATTGACCATCCAAGATCGCGGCCAAGTCAGCATATCACCTAAGCAAGTCGTAATAATGTATTTTATAGGCGTGTTTTTTATTACATGAATGATATTAGGTAGAAAATTACTTAATATAATTAACACTTTGGCCTGTGAATGATCGATTTGTTGAGTGAATTCGGGTACGGTATAAAATGGATTGACATTAGTCACTACCAATCCTGCTTGCAACACCCCAAAAATAGATATCATATATTGTGGACAATTAGGTAGCATGAGCGCCACTTTAGTTCCTTTGCTCAATTTTAATTCCTGTTGCAAATAAGCGGCTAAGCGGCGACTTAAATCAGCCCATTGATCATAGCTAATCGTTTGCTGAAAAAAACTTAATGCAGGCAACGAGCGAAATTTTTGACAAGCCTCTGCAAATAATCGATCGAGTGATTGATAAATATCAGGATTAATCTCAGCAGGTATTTGTTGCTGATAACGATTCAACCAAATTTTTTCCATCATTCACCACCTAGAAAATTAAAGGCGAGCATTCCCTATTAAGTTTTAGTATATAATGCCTACTTTATTTCGATATTAGTGACTAGGTGGACTATTTATGCACAGTTTGATGGGAACATCACAAGAAGCCTTTAAATTAAAGGCGAGTCTATTCACATTGACTACTTTTCATTTATTCAGCGCCGATGCACAACTCGTTCATCAACAATTAAAGCCTTTAGTAGCGCAAACTCCCCGTTTTTTCCAACAATTACCTATTATCTTAGATTTATTTTCCTTACCTGCTGTCACCGGACCTATCGATTTCCCGGGTATTATCAGTTGCCTACGTGGTTATGGGTTAATTCCTGTAGGAGTACGTGGTGGCAATGCAGAACAACAAACATTCGCTATACAATCAGGTCTCGCTATCCTTGCCAATGTAAAAACTGAATCAACTGACACTTCGCCAAAAATAAATACTGCCTCACCTGCTATTAACTCTAAGTTGATTACTCAGCCCGTACGTTCTGGCCAACAAATCTATGCAAAAAATAGTGATTTAATTGTCATTGCCTCAGTCAGCCCTGGAGCAGAATTGTTAGCCGATGGTAATATCCATATTTATGGGCGATTAAAGGGTCGAGCACTTGCGGGTGTAACCGGAAATCAACACGCACATATTTTCTGCCAAAATTTAGAAGCGGAACTTGTCGCAATTGCTGGCCATTATTGGCTAAGTGAAGATTTACAGGATTTACAACAAACGCTTAACAACGGCAGTGTGCATATTTCTTTAGAACAAGAACGTTTACAAATGAAACAACTCGCTTAAATAATCTTCTCTTAGAAAAGTTAGATCTCCTTTAATTGTGCAAAATAAATATCGGGCCAACGTTCCATAGTCAATTTCAAATTAACCCGACTGGGGGCTAAATAAATCAAATTCTCTTTAGCATCATGTGCTAAGTTGAGAGCCACTCTATGTTGAAATTCTTTTAATTGCTTATTATCATCCGCACTCACCCAACGCGCCGCAATAATATTAACGGCTTCATAAGCGCATTCTACTCTATATTCATGTTTTAATCGGTAAGCCACCACATCAAACTGCAAAACACCCACTGCCCCTAAGATTAATTCGCTACTGTTCAAAGGCCTAAAAATTTGTATGGCGCCTTCTTCAGATAATTGCATTAATCCTTTTAACAATGCTTTAGATTTCAATGGATCTTTTAGACGAACGCGTTGAAATAATTCCGGAGAAAACGAGGGAATTCCGGTAAATTTTAGCGTTTCACCCAGGGTAAAACTATCACCTATCTGTATCGTACCATGGTTATGTAAACCAATAATATCGCCTGGCCATGCTTTTTCCGTTTTCACTCTGTCACCCGCCATAAAAGTCAGCGCATTATGTACCGTGATTTCACGCTGAGTTCTGACATGAAATATTTTCATACCCGGTGTATATTTTCCAGAACATAATCGCAAAAAAGCAACCCGATCTCGATGTGCTGGATCCATATTCGCTTGAATTTTAAATATAAATCCACTGAAATTCGCTTCTTGTGGTTGCACTATTCGAACATCTGTTTTCCTTGGCTGCGGACAAGGTGCATACGTCACAAATGCAGCTAGTAATTCTTGCACACCAAAATTATTAATTGCTGAACCAAAAAAAACCGGTGTTAACTTTCCTGCAAGATAATCTTGCTTATTAAAATCTGAACTCGCCCCCTTAATCAGCGCCAATTCATCTTGTAATTCATCGAATAAAACACCCACTCGTTCTTTTACCTTAGGATGATTAAGACCTGTAAAACATTCACTTTCTCTACGTTTTAAATTACTTGACGAAACATAAAAATAAACCTTATCTTCTAAGGTATGATAAATACCCTTAAATTGTTTTCCCATTCCTATAGGCCAAGTGATGGGGGCACAAGCAATCCCCAAAGTCGATTCAATATCATCTAATAATTCAATAGGTGTGCGCGCTTCTCTATCCATCTTATTAATAAAAGTCAAAATGGGAATCTGGCGTAAACGACAAATCTCTAATAATTTTTTTGTTCGCGGTTCGACACCTTTAGCTGCATCAATGACCATTAAGGCAGAATCGACTGCCGTTAAAGTGCGATAGGTATCCTCAGAGAAATCAGCATGACCAGGCGTATCTAATAAATTAAAAATACAATCTTGATAAGGAAATTGCATCACGGAAGTTGTGACAGAGATTCCCCGTTCTTTTTCTAAGGCCATCCAATCCGAGGTAGCATGGTGTGCGGCTTTACGGGCTTTGACTGTTCCAGCAAGCTGTATGACACCACCCCACAACAAAAGCTTCTCTGTCAATGTCGTCTTACCTGCATCCGGATGAGAAATAATTGCAAATGTTCTTCTAGATAAAATTTCTGCCGAATACGATGCGTCTGACATATAAGACCCTATGGATTTAAATATTAAAACTAACCCTTATTTTAAAAGGGTTGTTATTGTATACGAAATTACGTTGCCGTTTTCATCTAATTCATCGGTTCTTGATAATGCCAATTGCCAAATTAAGTATTCTAGTTTAACCTGGCAACTTTCTGGGAGAGGTGTCCGAGCGGCTTAAGGAGCACGCCTGGAAAGTGTGTGTAGGTTTATCCCTACCGCGGGTTCGAATCCCGCTCTCTCCGCCAATGGTGGTTATATCGGTCCCTTCGCAACGCAAAGCAGCGAACCCCGTCAGATCCGGAAGGAAGCAGCGGTAGTTGTCCATGCGGGTGCCGAGGTGTGGCTGCTATAACCGCCTCCATTAACGATCTGACGATCGGGTCAAGGTGGTTCTTATGAGTTATCAAGTCCTTGCGCGAAAATATCGACCTCAGTCATTCGAACAGTTAATTGGTCAAGAATCCACTTGTCGCATCCTAAAAAATGCACTGCATACACAACGAATCCATCATGCTTATCTTTTTACCGGTACACGTGGAGTTGGAAAAACAACCTTAGCACGTTTACTCGCCAAATGTTTAAATTGTCAAACCCAGATCACACCTGAGCCTTGTAATCAATGTGTTCCATGTCAATCGATTAATACGAATCGTTTTACCGATCTTATTGAAGTCGATGCTGCTTCACGCACCAAAGTAGAGGATACTCGTGATTTACTGGCTGATGTCCATTATGCGCCTAGTCAAGGCCGCTATAAAATTTACCTTATTGATGAAGTGCATATGCTTTCTTCACATAGTTTTAATGCCTTATTAAAAACGCTTGAAGAACCTCCACCTCATGCCATTTTTTTACTAGCGACTACCGATCCACAACGCTTACCTGCCACGATACTTTCACGTTGCCTACAGTTTCACTTAAAAATTATTTCTGTCGCACAAATTAGCGATCATCTCGCTTATGTTCTAAAAAATGAAAAAATTCCTTATGAACCCGCGGCACTGTCACCGCTTGCCAAAGCGGCACGAGGTAGTTTACGTGACGCACTAAGTTTATTAGATCAAGCGATTGCTTATACCAATCAACCTCTCACAAAACAGGATGTCCACACCTTACTCGGCCATGTTACTAACACTGAAGTCACTAGTTTACTTGAAGCCTTGATTTTAGAAGATACCTTTCAGCTCTGGTCTCTGGTCGAAAAATTAAACGAACTAGCCGTTGATTTTTCATGCGTTATTGATGAGCTCCTCATTTTTTTACATGATATGGCGCTGAGTCAACGGTTTAAGAGTGAAGCAAACTATACCCAACCCGTCATCGATTTAGCTGAAAAATTTTCACCCGAAGACATACAACTTTATTATCAAATTGCTTTATTAAGTCGACGCGATATAACGCTAGCACCCACACCACGACTGGGTTTTGAGATGATGTTACTTAGGTTGCTGGCGTTTAAACCCGCTATTCCGCAGGCAGACCCTTATCGCCTAACAAAACCAGCTCCTCCACCTACGGTAACAGCAAAAAAACAAACAACTGCGCACAAAGTAGAGAAAGTAATCGTGCAAAAATCCAAAAAAGCCTTACACTGGCCTGCACTGATTAAACAATTGAACCTAACGGGCTTAACCTATGCCCTCGCCCAGCAATGCGTCTTACAATCTTATCAAAGCAACCACATTTCTTTATGCCTAGACCCTAAACAAGCCGCACTACGCAGCATTAAACAAGAAACCAAGTTAGCGCAAGCACTTTCGGATTATTTTGAGAAACCAACCACATTAGCGATTATCCTTGGTGATGCTAGTTTATTGACTCCTGCGCGTCTCGATCAACAGCACAAATCACAGCGTTTAGAACAGACGACAGAAGCTCTGCAGAAAGATCCTGCTATTCAAGCGATTATGCAAACATTCGATGCTAAACTACAGCCTGAGTCTATTCAGCTTTTGGATGAAGATTGAATAGACTCCCATATAAACCCATTGCACTTCAAGATGCGAACCAGTATCTTGAAGTGACTTCATCTTATCGATGGAGATTCTCAAGCAGAGAGGCAAATTCTCTATTTGAGTAGCTAGTCCAGGTGGTTTAGCTTAGATAACCTATAACCAGATGTATATCGCTCAAAAAATAGTGTAAAAATTTGCATCTTCAAATACAGGTGGTATAAACCAATAAAGTTGATCCTACAAAGAGGAAAATAAGATGAATATGAAAGTTGACCTAGATACGCTTTTAAAACAAGCACAAGACATGCAATCCAAAATGCAATCTGCTCAAGCCGAACTAGCACAAATAGTGGTTACCGGAGAAGCAGGTGGTGGTATGGTTAAAGTTATCATGGATGGCCGACACATGGTGAAATCCATTTGGCTGGACCCCGCCTCATTACAAGAACCGAAAGAATTTGTAGAAGAATTGCTTGTAGGCGCATTTAATTCCGCATTAAAAGAAATTGAACAAGCATCACGTCAAAAATTAAATGACTTAACAAGTCTTATGCAAACTAAATTTAGTAGTGATATCGCAACACCGACGATTGAATAATAGACGCTTAGGCATTGGATTTTTGGCCGTATCGTGTAATAAAGCAAGCAAAATGTATTAATCCTATGTGGATTACAAGTTGAGCAGCAAACCGGACAAAAATTTACGTACAAAAAAGATAGAATTTAGTATTCGTAATATAGAATAGGTGTGAAATATGGCTTTTAGCCCTTTGATAACACAATTGATTGCACAATTTTGTTGCTTGCCGGGAATAGGGCCTAAATCCGCACAGCGTATGGTTTTTCATTTGCTTGAAAGAGCACGCTCGGATGGTTTAGCGCTGGCAAAAATTATAGAACAAGCCATTCAAGAAGTTGGAAATTGCGAACAATGTAGAAACTTAAGTGAAACGCCTATTTGCACGTTATGTTCAAGTTTAAATCGAGATAGCAGTCTACTTTGTGTTGTTGAAACGCCGGTTGATGTACTTGCTATTGAACAAACGGCCAGCTATCGCGGTTATTATTTTGTTCTAATGGGACGATTGTCGCCACTCGATGGCGTGGGCCCTGAAGAGCTGGGTATTAAACATTTTATTCAGCGCATTAACACTCGACCTCCCCAAGAAATTATTTTAGCGACTAACCCCACTGTAGAAGGCGAAGCAACAGCACACTATCTCACTGAACTAATTAAGGAAAAAGGTATTAAGATCAGTCGCATTGCGCATGGTGTTCCATTAGGTAGCGAGCTAGAGTTTATTGATAATCATACGCTAGCTCGATCATTGTTTGCACGCGTCACTGTTTAACAGATTGACCATACTGGATATGGCTAGCCTATCCAGATGACAATCCATTCATTAAAGACCCAGTGATTTTTGTGTTTCCGGGAAAAATGGAACCTCATCTTGGTTACTTTGGAAAAAAATAACGCTTCTACGAGTTTGAAAAGATGAAGCAAGACAAGCTTGCTGATTACTACGCTCTTCTGCTTGCAAATAGCGCTGATAAACTTCGCTTAGAGGTAAGTCAGGATGACGAAGACGATCGCGTGTTAATAAGAAAAATTTTTCTCCGATAGTCTCTTTTATTTTTTCGCAATTAACAGTTTTCTTATAAGCGGGATTTGTGATAAAACTTTTTTCGTTAATGCCTAAAGCAAAAGCGACAAATGCGGAAGGTATAGCCCCTATAATACACCTCGGATCGACCTTAGAAATAATAGCGTAATCTACCCCCTCATTGATCTCTTCTGTATAACCTGCAACAAACTGTTTGTTTAATAAATTTTCTTCACACAAAGGAATACTTTGTATATTTTTTTCACTGGTATCGATCAAATAAATATATCCATAAGTCCCAGCAGAAAACTGCTCATATTCCAGGCCCGTTAGTTCATTGCGATTACAATAAGTATTAGATGCACAAATAAAATCAGGATAGTATCGTTTAATGTAGGGTAAACTGGCTAACACACTTATCTCATCCTGCTGCGTAAAACCATTGGTAAACACATTATTTAAGGATTCTATTAAGTGCAATTGTTTATCAAAAGCTTCTCCGCGCAATAAAAATCCATTTTTTGGGCCATAGGAAATGATAACCTTATCTTGATTATGGTGAGACAATTCAAAGGAAGTTTCAGGCAGTTGTCGATCGGCAGAAATATTTTCCATGATAATTATTATCCTTTTGTTTAAGTATAAAACACTTAAATAGGTTAACAGAATAAAAAAATATTGGGAAGATTAAAATTAAATACTTTAATTTTAAAAAAATTTAAAGATATATCCTCACCTTATTATTAATTTTAAACTTTTAAACGCGGCTAATAAAGTGAGCATACTATTTAAAGAGGATTTAAGCTAAGGCTTGCTTGGCTTTTTCAACGAGCTGTGCAAAAGTAGCTTTATCAGTAATCGCTAAATCCGCTAAAATTTTACGATCAACCGCGATTTCTGCCTTACTAAGACCCGCAATAAAGCGACTATAAATCATACCCTCTTCACGTACTGCGGCATTAATACGCACTATCCAGAGTGCACGAAAATCACGTTTCTTTTGCTTTCTATCACGATAAGCATATTGACCTGCTTTTGTTACTGCTTGCTTCGCCGCTCGGATAACACGGCTGCGTGCACCTCTATAACCTTTGGCTGCTTTTATAATTTTTTTATGTCGGGCTCTTGCAGTCACCCCACGTTTCACTCTTGGCATCGTCTTTAACCTCTTTAATAATCTTTTGTTTTCTTAAGAACCTTGTAACAGTCGTTCGACTGCACGTACGTCACTGGGATTAACTAAATTTGTATGACGCAAGTGGCGCTTGCGTTTACTATCTTTCTTAGTAAGAATATGGTTATGATGTGATTGTGCACATTTATAACCTTTAGCTGTAGGTTTAAAGCGCTTTGCAGCACCTCGGTGACTTTTTAACTTAGGCATAGAATCTACTCCGCTATTACTGATATATTTTTTAGCTACTTAGTTTTTTTGGGGCTAACGACTAACACCATTTGTCGGCCTTCCATCTTAGGTTTATCATCGATCGCAGCATAATCAGCTAGATCCTTTTCTAAACGTTCAATAAGCTTAGCACCTAAATGCAAGTGAGCAATTTCACGACCTCGAAATCGTACCGTGATTTTAGCCTTATCCCCTTGTTGCAGGAAACGAATCAGGTTGCGTAGCTTGACCTGATAATCCCCTTCTTCTGTTACGGGTCGAAACTTAATTTCTTTCAATTGAATACGCTTTTGCTTTTTCTTTTGCGCTGTTTTTTGCTTACTCAATTCAAAGAGATACTTACCATAATTCATGATCCGACAAACGGGAGGAGCCGCTGTTGGCGCAATTTCTACTAAATCAAGTTCAGCCTCTTCAGCTTTTCTTAGCGCTTCATTTAAAGAAACCACACCTAACTGCTCACGATCAGGGCCTATTAACCTTACTTGGGGAACACGAATTTCGTTGTTAACCCTGACCTTTTTTGCATTGCTGGTTGCTGACCTAGGTTGAAAACCTCCTACTGGTCTATGCTGAATAACTTTTTCTGTACTAATAACTATTTCTCCGTATCGATTCGACTATGCGGCACCATAGCCTGTCGAATCATCTGATAAAACATATGGACCGACATACTACCCAAATCATCCCCTGTTTGTCTACGTACGGCGACTTGTTTCGTATTGACTTCTTTAGCTCCTATCACGAGTTGATAAGGAATCTTCTGTAAGCTATGTTCGCGAATCTTAAAGCTGATCTTCTCATTTCTCAAGTCCAACTTGACTCTTAGCCCTAAACTCTCTAATTCCTGGGCTATTTCAGTGGCATAATCTCGCTGCTTATCGGTAATCGTCATAATAACTACCTGAATAGGCGCCAACCAAACGGGGAAATGACCCGCATAATGTTCAATCAATATCCCTATAAAACGCTCTATAGAGCCTAAAATGGCTCGGTGCAGCATAACCGGTGTTTTACGCTCGCCCTGCTCGCTGACGTACTCAGCGCCTAAACGCCCTGGCATAGAAAAATCAACTTGGACCGTTCCACACTGCCAAACACGGTTTAGACAGTCTTTTAAAGAAAATTCAATTTTTGGGCCATAGAAAGCGCCTTCGCCCGGCGAATAAGTCCATTTTAGTCCTGCTCTAGCGTCTAAGGCTTGCGCCAAGGCTTTTTCTGCCTTATCCCAACTTTCATCGGAACCAACCCGCGCTTCTGGGCGTGTCGCTAATTTAAGGATAACTTCATCAAAACCAAAGTCGGCATAAACCCCGTACAACAAATCAATAAAAGCGGCCACCTCCGCTTGAATCTGGTCTTCAGTACAAAATATATGGGCATCGTCTTGCACAAAGCCGCGTACGCGCATTAAACCATGTAAAGCACCTGAGGGTTCATTACGATGACAAGAACCAAATTCCGCGAAACGCAATGGAAGATCGCGATAACTTTTTATTCCTTGATTAAAAATTTGGATATGGCCCGGACAATTCATTGGCTTAATAGCAAATTCCGTATTTTCCGTAACCGTGGTAAACATTTCTTTAAAAAATTTATCCCAATGACCTGATTTTTCCCAAAGCTGACGCGCCAATAATTGTGGTGTACGTATTTCTTGATAACCTGCACTTTGTAAACGTGAACGAATATACTGCTCAATAATTTGATAAATGGTCCAGCCATGAGGATGCCAGAACACCATACCAGGTGCTTCTTCTTGAATATGAAATAAATCTAATTGTTTCGCTAATTTGCGATGATCTCGTTTTTCAGCTTCTTCTAAGCGATATAAATAATCTTTTAAATCATTTTCGGTTAACCAAGCGGTACCATAGATACGTTGTAACATTTCATTTTTTGCATCGCCACGCCAATAAGCGCCTGCAACATGCGTTAATTTAAAGACTTTAAGCTTACCGGTACTCGGGACATGAGGCCCACGGCAAAGATCAATAAAATCTCCTTCCCGATACAGCGATAATACTTCCTCTGTTGGAATCGCAGTAATAATCTCTGCTTTGTATTCTTCTCCCAAATTCCTAAAAAATTTAATGGCCTCTTCTCTAGACATCGTAGAACGTTGTATGAGTAAATCCTGCTTGACTAATTCCTGCATACGCTTTTCAATTTTTAATAAATCATCTGGCGTAAAAGTGTGTGATAACGCAAAGTCGTAATAAAATCCATTTTCGATAACAGGTCCTATCGTCACTTGTGCCGTTGGAAATAACTGCTTGACGGCATGTGCAAGCAAATGAGCCGTCGAGTGACGAATAATGGCTAATGCTTCCGGATCACGTGCTGTCAGTATTCGCAAACGAATATCTTTCGTAATGGAATAGGATAAATCCACGAGCTGACCATCAATTTCTGCTGCTATAGCCGCTTTTGCCAAACCCGGGCCGATTTGCTCTGCCACTTGATAAGCCGTAGCGCCGCTAGCGACGGTACGTTGTGTTGTATCCGGTAAAGTAATGACAGGCATACATCTATAAAAATATATTGGTAGGCACGAGTGGGATCGAACCACCGACCACCACCATGTCAAGGTGGTGCTCTACCACTGAGCTACGTGCCTACAGGTTATAAGAGGGCGTCGTCATTCTGTGTCGACGGGTCCTGCCGCTCTTGGCAGTTTGCGCGTCACCCGTCAACAGCAATCGACACTTCCATGACGAAACAAAATAAATGCTAAAAATAAAACGAGAAAATAACATTCTTGATTTACAGACGCAACTGCTTAATCAATTCCCATTATTTTTTCTTTAAGATTTTTTAATTTATCACGTGTTTCTGCGGCTTCTTCAAACTGCAAGTTTTTCGCGTAATTAAACATTTCGCGTTCCAATTGTTTAATTTTTTTGGCGAGTTCTTCTGGAGACAAAGCCGCATAGTAAGCTTGCTCTTCGGCAACTTTAAGCAGATGTTGTTTATTTGTGGAAACATCGGATCGCGCTCCCTCAAGAATATCATGAACTGCTTTTGCAATCCCTTTCGGCGTAATATGGTGTTTTTTATTAAAGGCGAGCTGCTTAATCCGACGTCTCTCCGTTTCGGCGATAGCTTTTTGCATCGAGCCCGTTATTCTATCGGCATACAGAATAGCTCGACCATCAATATGGCGTGCTGCTCGACCTATCGTTTGGATTAAAGAACGCTCGGAACGTAAAAATCCTTCTTTATCGGCATCTAGAATCGCAACGAGTGCAACTTCTGGCATATCAAGCCCTTCACGAAGTAAATTTATTCCAACCAGTACATCAAATTTGCCTAAACGCAAATCACGAATAATTTCGACTCGCTCCACGGTATCAATATCAGAATGCAGATAACGCACTTTTACGCCATGCTCGGCAAGGTATTCAGTTAAATCTTCAGATAAACGTTTAGTTAAGGTGGTGACTAAGACGCGTTCGTTTTTTGTCACACAACGATTTATTTCAGAAAGTAAATCATCCACTTGTGTGCCTACGGGTCTTACTTCAATTAAAGGATCGACTAAGCCTGTTGGCCTGATGACTTGCTCCACTACTGCACCCGAATGTTCGAGTTCATAAGTACTCGGAGTCGCAGAAACATAAATAGTCTGAAAGACTAAATCAGAAAACTCTTGAAACTGTAAAGGTCTGTTATCCAAAGCAGAAGGTAAGCGAAAACCATACTCCACTAAAGTTTCTTTTCGTGAACGATCACCTTTATACATAGCACCCAGTTGAGGGACTGTAACGTGTGATTCATCAATCACCAACAAAGCGTCTTTTGGTAAATAATCGAGCAACGTAGGTGGCGGCTGACCGGCATCGCGACCGGATAAATAACGCGAATAATTTTCTATTCCATTACAATACCCTAACTCTAAAAGCATTTCGATATCAAATCGAGTACGTTGCTCTAAGCGTTGAAATTCTATTAATTTATTCGCGGTTTGTAGTTGCGCCAACCGGTCTTTTAATTCAATTTTAATCGACTCAACCGCGTTTAAAATTTTATCTCGCGGCGTGACATAATGAGTTTTTGGATAAATAGTTAAACGCGGTACCCGTCTCAGTAGTTCGCCTGTTAGAGGATCAAAATAACTAAGCTGTTCAATACTATCATCCAATAACTCGATACGTACTGCTTCTTCGGCAGACTCTGCAGGATAAACATCAATCACATCACCACGCACCCGGTAAGTGGCGCGACGAAAGTCTGTGTCATTACGATTATATTGCAATTCAGCTAAACGCCTTAAGATAAAACGCTGATCGATTTGATCGCCCCGGCGTACATGTAACATCATATCGATGTAAGTATTAGGATCACCTAGACCATAAATAGCCGATACCGTTGCAACAATAATGACATCTCGTCGCTCTAATAAAGACTTGGTAGCCGATAAACGCATTTGTTCGATATGTTCATTGACCGCCGCATCTTTTTCAATATACGTATCGGTCGTAGGGACATAGGCTTCCGGTTGATAATAATCATAATAAGAAACAAAATATTCTACGGCATTATGAGGAAAAAAATTTCGCATCTCACCATACAACTGAGCGGCTAAAGTTTTATTAGGCGCCAAAATAAGAACCGGTCGTTGAATTTTTTGTATGACATGAGCAATACTAAACGTCTTACCCGAACCTGTTACACCTAACAAAGTTTGGTGCGCTAAGCCTGCCTGCAAACCATGAATCAACTCCTTGATCGCAATGGGCTGATCGCCTGCCGGTTTAAAATTGGAAGTTAATACTAAAGTTTTAGGCATGAAATAATATCAATCTCTTGGTCAATAAGTGCTAGACAAACCATGCTGGGTCTTTAACAACGAGTATCTAATCAAATATAGTGAAAAAAATAGAAATCCGTAAGTTTATCTACATAAAAAGCAGACTTGCTTTATTATTAATCTCTCGCCGATAATAGGCTCTATAATCAGTTTAACTTAACTAGACCTAATCTATGAAAATAAATCTCTCACATCGCGTTTCTCAAATTAAACCATCACCCACTTTAAGCCTGTCTGCAGCAGCCAATCGACTCAAAGCCAGCGGCAAACCCATTATAAATCTGACTGTCGGTGAGCCTGATTTCGATACTCCCGAACACATTAAACAAGCCGCTCGTCTCGCTTTAGATGAAGGGTTTACCAAGTACACCGCGGTCGATGGCATGTTACGTTTAAAACAAGCCGTCGTTGCTAAATTTAAGTTAGAGAACCAACTGGATTATTCATTGGATCAAGTCATTGTTTCGAGTGGTGCGAAACAATCCATTTATAATCTGATGCAATCTTTATTAAATCCCGATGATGAAGTGATTGTCCCAGCCCCCTATTGGGTTTCTTATCCCGATATGGCTTTATTAGCAGAAGCCAAACCGGTTTTTATCCCCACGTCGATTGAATCCAGCTTGAAAATTACGCCACAGCAATTAGAAGCAGCGATTACTGAAAAAACTCGGCTTTTTATTATTAATAGCCCTTCCAACCCGACTGGAATGGTCTATACGCCCGCCGAACTGAATGAACTGGCCAAAATTTTATTACGTCATCCATCCGTCTTTATTCTTACCGATGACATTTATGAGCATATCTATTGGGGGAATGAACCTTTCAAAAATATTATCAACGTATGTCCCGAATTATATGACAGAACCTTGGTCTTAAATGGCTGTTCAAAAGCTTATGCCATGACCGGCTGGCGCATTGGTTATGCGGCTGGGCCTAAAGAAGTCATACGCGCCATGACGAATGTGCAATCACAAAGTACGTCTAATCCTAATTCTATTGCTCAATTCGCAGCAGTGGCTGCTTTAACTGGCCAACAAGACTGTGTCCAACAGATGAATGAGATTTACCATCAACGTCATCATTTTTTTTCAGAAGGACTTAACAAAATCCCCGGTGTACATTGCTTGTCTGGACAAGGCGCTTTTTATAGTTTTCCTTCGTTTCATACGTTTATTGGAACTCTTAAAAAGTTTGTTTCTGATTATGAATTAGCCGATTACTTACTCAATCAAGCGAATGTTGCTACCGTTCCTGGATCCGCTTTTGGTGCACCCGGTTATTTACGACTTTCCTATGCGCTTGATCATGCAAGCCTAGAAAAAGCGTTATCACAACTCAAAACAGCGTTAGCACATTTAATTTAAAGGCTTACTGCTGCCTGACACATTTAAGCAGAATATCGACCTATACCGCGTGTTTCTCTTAAAAAGATAGCTAATACTGCAACAATAACAAATGCAACGGGAATAATAGATAATGCATGTTGAAAACTTTCGATTGAAAATGCCATTAAATTTCCCCTAACGTGTGTACCTGTAGACACATCTAAAATTTTTCCTATTAAGGGCTGGAATAAAGCACCTCCAGACATCACTAACAAGTTAGTCAACGCGATAGCCGTCCCCGCTAAACCTGCAACATTAATTTCTCGAGCAATAGGAAAAATAATAACTTGTGCAGAACTACACAGACCAAAAATAAATAATACAAGCCCCAAACAATGGTGAACCATAAACGGAAAATAAATAAGTAACGTAAATAATGCCGAACCTAATAAAGCACCTATAATAATGGGACGACGTCGATTACCAATTTTTTCTGAAATCCAACCCATTAAGGGACAACCAATAGCCCAACCTAAAAAAATAAAAGACACTTTCGCTGCGGCAGCAGAATTCGATAATCCATAAACCCGAATTAAATAAGGGATACCCCATACTTCTGCAAACGCAGAAAGTGATAAATAAAGTAGGGCCCCTATAACCCCCACTAACCACATTTGTGGATTCCTACATAGTTTAAAAACAGCTTGAAAAAACTCTTTATAATTTAACACTGGGTCAATAGGCTCGTGTGTGGTTTTCACCTTTTTTGTTGCCGGTATGAAATACCATAAACATATAGTTAATACTATCCCTATTGCCGCTGCAATATGGAGTGTGACGGTAGATCCTAAGGCAAATACGAGCTTTGATAAAACGATATCTCCGGTCATTGCCCCGATCATTCCTAAAGAAGTTGCCATCCCTGCAATAAGAGCAAAGCGTGACGGAGGAAACCATATCGCAGCCAGTTTAAGCACACCTACAAAAGCGAATGCTGAACCAAATCCTACTAAAAAACGACCTACTTGTGCGGTAGAAAGATAATGATGGGAAAATAAATAGGTTCCTATGGCACACACTAAACAGGCAAAAGCCAATAACTTCCGGGGGCCGAATCTATCCATCATGATGCCTACGGGTAGTTGCATCGGTGTGTAAGCGTAGTAATAAAAAGCCACTAAATTTCCGAATGCCGCACCACTGATATTGAACATTTTTAGTAAATCTTCCGTCATTACACTAGGCAAGATTCGCAAAAAATATTCATAACAGTAAAAAAGAGCCCCTAAGCCACATACCAACCAGGGAAAAAGGTCAATACGTTTTCTCGGCATAATCATACCCCCAGAGTAATAGAAATAAGCAGTATAGGCACGCGAATTAAAAATTAACGGTAATTGTAATTTTTAAGCAAGCCAAACTAAAATAGGATTAAACTAAGCCGCTTCTTTTGGGACAGACTTATCTGCAGCCTTAAGAGTGTGTTTACCGTATTTTTGTTTAAATTTATCAACACGGCCACTGGTATCAACAATTTTTTGCTTACCTGTGTAAAAGGGGTGGCATTTTGAACATACTTCTATAGTAAGAGCAGGCTCACCTAAAGTAGAACGAGTTTTAAAACTATTACCACAACTGCAAGTAACAGTGACTATGTTATAGGATGGATGGATATCTTGCTGCATAATAATTTTTATATCCCTTGAATAGAATGAGGGCGGCATTATAACAGAACAAATTATAAAACAAAATTTTTGGGGAAAACCATCGCCGAATACATTCTTTTCAATCCTAAAAAGTAAGTAATTTATGTACAAAAATTGATATTAGAATGCCTTATATTGACCTAAGCGGTGTAATCTATAAAATCGAGCCAAAAATACGTTTATAATCAAACAAAATTAATGTGAAGGAGTGTGCTTAATTGAAAATCGTATGGATTAAAAAAAATTGTCTCTTTTTTCTATGTAGCAGTTTCATACTCATTAGCTTGATGACACAAAACAGCCATGCCTCAACCTATGGACTACAAGTAGCTTATGGAACAGGTAAACCTGACCAGTTAAGAGGGTACCGGGTGGCCATGCAACAATTTTGGCCATGGACGGGCTTCTCCCAATCTCCTATGAATTTAACCGGCTACTGGGACCTCAGCTATGCTAATTGGCATACTCATCCCCCTCTTGCGAGTCAACCTCGATCTATTAGTATTGTGGCCCTATCACCCATTATACGCCTACAAAGCCGGGAAAATTGGCTGTTAGCTGCCCAAACTTATCTCGAGCTGGGTGTAGGTGCTAGTTGGCTTTCTAACAATCATTTGGGGCATCGAAATTTGGGCAGTCAATTTGCCTTTCAGGATTTAATGGGTTTGGGTCTACGTTGGCGAAAAAGTGCAACCTCGATATGGACCTTTAGCTATCACTATTTACATTACTCAAATGCCAGCTTATTTCCTCCCAATCAAGGAATTGATGTCAAGCATTTATTTACACTAGGTTATGAGTTTTAAGCACTTATAATATCTCTCGTATTTGAAAATACTTTTCGTCCCCTTTAATGAACTATGCGCACTGAAGACTTATTTTCAAAAGATTTTTTAAAAACTATATTGTAAAATATCGTGAGCATCTTATACTGCACAAACTGTTCTTAAATGCCATCCAATACGCACGCTTTCAAAAAGAGCGAGCGTCAATGAACTAGGGATCTTTTTTAGAGGCTATAATGCAATGGCCAAAAGCAAATCACCACCCCAACATTCAACCATTGAACATCAAGCGCTACGCCTTTTCACAGAAAAGGCTTATCTTGATTATTCCATGTATGTCATTCTTGACCGAGCCTTACCACACATTGGCGATGGTTTAAAGCCTGTACAACGACGCATTATTTATGCCATGTCTGAATTAGGATTAACAGCACTTGCGAAATATAAAAAATCAGCACGAACCGTCGGTGACGTCTTAGGTAAGTTTCACCCACATGGTGATAATGCCTGTTATGAAGCAATGGTATTAATGGCACAGGCTTTTTCTTATCGCTATCCACTTATTGATGGCCAAGGTAATTGGGGATCCCAAGATGATCCCAAATCGTTTGCCGCCATGCGTTACACCGAATCGCGTTTAACACGTTATGCACACGCTTTACTCACCGAATTGTCCGATGGCACGGTCGATTGGTTGCCTAACTTTGATGCAACCCTAGAAGAACCTAAATTATTACCCGCGCGTTTACCCAATATCTTATTAAATGGTGGATCAGGTATTGCAGTGGGTATGGCGACGGATATCCCATCACATAATTTAATCGAGGTAGTCAACGGTTGCATTCGCTTATTAGACGAACCAAACACCACATTAGCAGAACTTTGTGAGTTGGTTATCGGACCTGACTTCCCTTCTGCGGCAGAAATCATTACTCCACGCGCTGAGATTAGTCATATTTACCAACAAGGCCAAGGCGCCATTCGTGCCCGTGCGGTTTATACCGAAGAAAAAAACCAAATTGTCATTACCGATCTCC
This sequence comes from Candidatus Rickettsiella isopodorum, assembly GCF_001881495.1. NCBI lineage: Bacteria > Pseudomonadati > Pseudomonadota > Gammaproteobacteria > Legionellales > Coxiellaceae > Rickettsiella > Candidatus Rickettsiella isopodorum. Next base: position 359,531 of record NZ_LUKY01000032.1, read on the forward strand.
CTTATCAAGTATCCGGCGCCAAAATCATTGAACAGATTGCTGAGCAAATTCGCGATAAGAAATTACCACTGGTAGAAGATTTACGTGATGAATCGGATCATGAAAATCCAACTAGGCTGGTGATTGTACCCCGATCGAATCGAGTGGATAATGATACCTTGATGACCCATTTATTTGCAACAACAGACTTAGAACGTAGTTATCGTATTAATCTTAATATGATAGGTCTTGATGGGCGACCTAGGGTTAAAAATTTACTCGTCATATTACAAGAATGGTTAGAATATCGACAAGCTACCGTAAGAAAACGTTTAGAGTTTCATTTAAATAAAATTTTACATCGTCTTCATCTTTTAGAGGGTTTTTTAATTGTCTATCTGCATATCGATGCAGTCATAAAAATGATACGGCAATACGATGATCCCAAAATCCAGTTAATCAAGCGCTTTAAATTAAGTGCTACTCAAGCCGACGCCATTTTAGAAATACGTTTACGACAATTAGCCAAACTAGAAGAAATCAAATTGCAAACAGAACAAGAAAACTTAATCGCAGAACGTGACAAAATTCAGAAAATTTTGTCTTCTAAAGCACAATTGAAACGCCTTATTCGATCCGAATTGCAAGAAGATGCGAAACTCTATGGTGACAAACGTAAATCACCGCTCGTTGAACGTAACGCCGCGCAAGCCATGCAAAAAACTGAAATCATTCCCTCCGAACCCATGACGGTTATCTTATCGACTCGGGGTTGGATACGTGCGGCAAAAGGTCATGATTTTGATGTCAGTGGTTTAAATTTTAAAGCGGGCGACTCCTTAAAAGCAACGCTACTTGGCCGCAGTAATCAATCGCTTGCTCTCATTGATTCAACCGGACGTAGTTATTCAACCTCGATACATACGCTTCCTTCCGCACGAAGTTCCGGAGAACCTTTAACAAGTCGCTTTAATCCCCCCACAGGTGCTAATTTTGAAGGTATGATTACCGGAAATCCTGAACAGTCTGTGTTAGTCAGCGCTGATGCCGGCTATGGTTTTATTACCCAATTATCTGAATTGTATTCTAAAAATCGTAATGGAAAAGCATTATTAAAATTATCTCCTCATGCTCAGGTTCTACCCTTATTAAGCGTAGATCAGATTGATTCTAACTATATTGCATTAGCTACCAATACAGGTTACTTATTAATTATTTCTGCACAAGAGTTACCGATATTGGCGCGTGGGAAAGGCAATAAAATGATGCAAATTTCTCCTAAAAAACTCGAACAACGTGAAGAATTTATAAATAAAATAGTTATCTTACCTTCAAAAAACAGTAAGTTAAGGCTAGTTTCTGGAAAAAAACAGTTTATTTTGAAAGGCTCAGATTTGGCCAATTATATTGGAAAAAGAGGACAGCGCGGCCATAAATTACCACGCGGTTTACAAAAATTAGATACCTTAACAATCGACTTAACCTGAATAGTGATGAATTTTAATAATGAATAAAAATATAAATTATTGTTTGTTTTTCTTACTCGCCGCTTTTTGGAGCGGTTCATTTGTTGCGATTAAAGCGGTGGTATTACAGGTTCCTCCTTTCTTTGGCGCCATGCTGCGCGTAGGTTTAGCGTTAATATTCTTAAGTCTTATTTTTTGTTTTTTAAAAAAAAGCGTCACTGTCCCTTTTAATTTACGCTGGCGCATTTGGATCATGGGGCTTTTTTCTCAAGGACTTCCTTTCTTCTTCTTGTTTTATGGTGAACAACATATTTCACCTGGTTTAGCAGGTATTTTAAATGGAACCGTACCCATTTGGACATTAATATTTAGTTTAACTTCTCCCAAAACCAGAAATTTTTCATTCTTAAAGTGCATAGGTTTATTCACCGGTTTATTAGGTATCTGTATTATTTTTTGGCCCTTACTGGATTTTAATACCGCACATTCTGCCTTATTAGGTACCGCCTCTGTATTACTCATGGCCATCAGTTATTCAGTCGGTAATTTACTTAATCAACATATGTTATCAGGTCAAACTAAATTAGATTTTTATGCCAACCTCTATCATCAGCATTGGGCCAGTCTTATCTTTCTAATGCTGGTATCACTGTTATTCGAACACTGGCCGAGCAGTAGTTTATTATTGCATACACCTATTATCTGGGTGGCAAGCATCTACATGGGTTTATTCTCCACTGCAATAGCTTGGATTATCTATTATCATTTAATTCGCGAATGGGATGCAGTACGTGCAAGTGCAGTGATGTATATCGTTCCTATCATGGCTATACTTTGGGATTTTGTTTTTTTTCACAATCGCCCGCAATGGTCAGAAGGCTTAGGCATAATAGCCATTTTATTTGGTGTGGTATTAATTCAATGGCCTAAAAATTTACCTAAGTCACTTATCTATTTTATAAAAAATAAATAGTAATTTAGTTAGACCATTTAAGCTGGATACAACTAAAAGGCAAAATAGCCGCAGAAAATAAAACTTTAGCTCATGCTTTAAGTCTTAAGTAACTAAGGTTATATTGCCTCATAGTGGCTTGCTCTATTTAACTTAAATAAAAAAATTGCTCGCAAACTAAAATGTTTTGGCTGTTACGTTAGACTCAAATGTATTTATAGAATCAATAATTCGATCCTCCCGTTCGCGACGTTCACTATCAATAACATTAGTATTTGATTTTTTTCTTGGTTTTTTATTAAATAATGTACTTGCTAAAAGTAATGTCCCATTGGCATTGCTATTATTCACTCCCCTATTATCCGCTAGGTGTGTTTCAGACATTGAACTCAGGTTGAATCCCCGAGCTTCAGCCTGCGCAGCGAGAGGATTGGTTCTAAAAAATCCCGTTGCATTCACCAAAGGCGCAAGCGACTCATTTAATTCACTCATAGCAAAAAGATCACTTTTTAATGCGGAGACTTGCTCTCTAGAAGAAGTATCATGAGTTTTATGGCGTTGCCTTTTCTCCTGATCTGGATTTAATAACTCTCCATTTTGTTTTAAGAGATAATTACCTAGTTCTGCAGGATTATCTTGATGAACCCGATGAAGGCGAAAATTATCTTTATTATTTACAGATTTTATCTTGGTAACTTGCTTCAAATAGTGAACGAGATTATTATCTCCAATTTCTATTGCAATATCTATAGGTGTAGACTCATCATTATTTTTAACTTCGGTACTTGCGCCTTGCGTAAGCAAAGATCTAACAAGCTTAATATTCTCAGTTTCCACTGCCATATGTAAAGGAGTACTTCCATCAACATTTTTAGCTTCTATATTAGCACCTTGCGTAAGCAAATATTTAACCAGCCTAATATTCTCAGTTTCCACTGCCATATGTAGAGGCGTATTTCCATCACTATTTTTAGCTTCTAAATCTGCCTTATTATCAAGAAGGTATTTTATAAGCTTTTTGCGATTATTTGAAACGGCTAAATGTAGTAGCGTATTATTTTCATTATCTTTTACCGATAAATCTATTTTTTTCTCATTAACAAGATACTTAACTATTTTTGTATTACCGTTCTTAATCGCTAAAGATAAAACGGTATCACCCTCATTATTTTTAGCTTCTACATTGGCACCTTTAGAAATAAGAAACGCTATTATCTGGAAATGACCATTTTTAGCCGCTGAAAGTAAGGGAGAGTTCCCTTGGATATCCCTGCTTTCCAAATCAAGCCCCTGAGAAAGAAAATATTTAACTAATTTGAAGTGACCATTCCAGGCAGCCGCGTGTAACAATGTCTGATCATAGTTATCTTTAGTGTTTAAATCAGAACCTTGCTCAACTAAATATTCTACACTATTTAATTGGCCTTCCCAGGTAGCATAATGTAGCGGTGTACTTCCATATTTATTTTTGTTTTCCATCAAACTAGAATTTTTAGTGACTAAATTTCGAACTGCGTTTAAATCGCCTAAAGCCGCAGCAACATGTAATCGAGTATTGCCAAAATTATCCGATTCAAACAATTCAGATTCATAAGGTTTCAAGTTGATGGGTGATTGAGAAGTTTTAGATATATTATATTTTTCCATTTAATTTACTCCTATACTTATTATTTAATATTCTTATGAATATTTTTCAATTTAATAAGAAAGTTTATTTTTACATAAAACCACTCGATCATTCAACTTTTCTTTACTACTTCATGTCCATTTTAGTCAATTATTTTTATTATTTTATAAATAAAAATTTAGTTACGTTATTTTAATTTTTAATCATTTTAAAAAAGAAATTTTACCCCCTTACAATCGATCACTCTCTCAATATAAGAGATTATTTTAGGTGAATTGTATTTTATTTCAGAATAGAATCAGTCTATTTGCTCGCTAAAATCTGACGTAAATGATTCGCAAATGTTTGACTTTCTTCTTGTCCAACTATTCGAGAATCTGTTAATTCTTGCCCATTCGGTGCAAAAAATAAAAAAGTAGGGGGGGCAATCACATGAAACTGACGTTCTAAGGCTCTATCTTGGTGATCGTTCGCAGTGACATCTGCTCTTAACAAGACAAAATGTGACATTAAGGATTTAACTTGTGGTGCAGTAAAGACGACCCGTTCCATTTCCTTACATGATAAACACCAATCCGCATAAAAATCGACTAGCACGAATTTATGCTGTTGTTTTGCTTGTATTAAGGCGTGTCTTAAACCAGAAATACCTTTAATTGTTTGAAAATTATTGGTTTCAGCGCTTACGACTTGATTAGGATGAAGTAGGCGAAAGGGTCGGGAATTGCTGGGAATGATTCGTGCAAGCAGCCACGCCGCCATAACCAACATCAGTATACCTAAAACAATTTTAATTCCATTCATCCAAGGCCCTGATTTAGGCAACCATTTACCTGCCGAAGTTCCAATAACTAATAAAGGCACCCCTGAACCCAAACCCAAAACAAATAAAGCAAGTCCACCCAGTATGGCATTACCGGTATTGCCAATATAGGTTAATACGCCAACTAAAGGTGCGGTGACACACGGAGAAATAACTAACGTGGACAAACAACCCATCAAAGCTACGCCAATATAATTACCTCCTCGTTGACGATTCGTGATATGAATCAGCTTTTCATGCCAACTGGCAGGCAGGCGTAACTCATAGAAACCAAATAAAGAAAAAGCGAGCGCAATAAACAACGTACAAACAATAATAATAACCCATGGACTTTGTAAAAATGCTTGTAAATAACTACCTGCTAAACCAGCAAAAACACCCGCTACCGCATAAGTAAGTGCCATAGCCAGAACGTAAGTTATTGACAAACTAAACGCTTTAGCCGTCGTCAATTGCTTTTGACCTAAAATGATAGCGGATAACACTGGAATCAACGGCAAAACACAAGGAGTCAGCGATAATAATAAACCAAACCCAAAGAAACTAATCAGTGTCCAAAAAATATTATGACTGGCTAATAAGCTTAAAATTTTACTTTGTTCGCTGGCCATTTTTTTAATTCCTTGACCTTGATTTTTTGTCAAAGAATTCTGGCTTAAGTCTGTGCTATTTTGATTAGTTTCGGTAATAGGCATTCCAGCAGAAGTTAAGCTTATGTGTTTAACTATAGGCGGATAACAAAAACCCGCTATGGCACAACCTTGATAGTGGATTGCCAAATCAAGATTTTTATCGGGGAAAGGATTAATAAATTTTAATAACGTAACCACATGCCCTTGGTAAACTTCATATTTCCCAATAAATTGATTATGCTTAACGATCCCCTTAGGAAAAAACACTGACCTTATATGTATAGGCGCACTGTCAAAATGTATTTTACTCTTATAAAGATAATAACCAGGCTTGATAGTCCAACGTGCCGCCAACGTTTTATTATTTAAACGCTGCACTGAAACTTGAAAAACCTGATCAACGGGTAAAGGCTGCTGCATGGCATAAGCATTTAATATTCCTACACCCAAACTCAAACTAAATAATAAAACTTTTAAAAACTTAATAAAATTAAACAAAATAGTTCTTCCTATAAGTTAATTATGAGTATCAAGTACTAATATTAAATAGATCTTTTTTCCAAGCAATTTTTCTAAGAGGTATCGTCATTTAACACGGCGAGGGGGCATAAAGGCGTGGTTTTTCTGTGTTTCGTTACTCACCTACTCAAGTATACTGCGTTACGATAGTTGAAAAATCTATGCTTTGTGTCTCATCCTCACGTGTGACGATGCAGCGGAAAATCTCACAAAAAAAAAACAATATTTCGTAAAATATTTAAGAAAAATTAGGCCTTAATCTTACTTAGAGACTAAGAAATTCAAAAAATCCGCCAAAAGACGCTTGTCGCAACCTCTTAGCTACTATATTATGGAAACTCCTCTGACCTAGTCAAGTCTCAAAGGATAATGTATATGCAAAATGCACTCGATCAACTTCCTGTTCTACCTATGGTGGCTAGCGCTGGCGCACCTCAACAGCCGCTAAAAACTTATGTCGAACAGGCTTTAGAAAATTACTTTTCACAATTAGATGGAAACTCACCTTCTAATCTTTATGGTCTTGTTTTAGCCGAGGTTGAATCCCCTATGTTAGAAGTGGTATTACGCCAAACTCGCGGAAACCAAACCAAAGCAGCTAAAATGTTAGGTATCAGTCGTGGTACTTTACGAAAAAAACTCAAACAATGTGACCTTTGCTAGATCAAAAGACCAGTAAATAAACCTCTCGTGCAATTATAAAAAAAAATAACAACAAGAAAAAAAATGTCTTCAATAACAAGAAAAATCTATTTTAACTGGATATTTTGGTTTTTCGTTGGAAATGCCTTGTTATTTTGGGGAATTGGCTTGCATTATCTTGCCAGTATTATTCCCTTTCGTTTATCTGTTTCGTCACTCGCTAATCAACTGTTGGCGTGTTTGTTTTTATTCAGTGCATTTTTCGGTCAACTTGGTTTATTTGCTTGTATTGCTGCGATTATCCCCATCTTACTTGCCATTCTTTGTCCTAGAAAAAAACTCATATTTTCTGTTTCAGTTATCCTAGGCTTCCTGTTTGCTTATTTACTTAGCATTGATACATTTGTATTTGGCCAATTCCACTTCCATTTGAATGGTGTTATTTGGAAATTACTAACGGGCGGTGAAGCTAATGAGATATTTGATATTTCCTGGCTAGAATGGCTATTGATAGGATTATTAACCAGCTTATTATTTGCTTTCGAAATAGGTTTAGCCCTATTCATATGGAAAAAATTGCGGCATAAAACCTATACCTTACACTTTCCTGTTGCAATGCTAGCTTGTCTTTTATTTTCCTATTATATGCTTGCACTATTAATCAAAAACTCCACTGCACTTGCACTCAACCAGCAAGCTTACACCCTACCTCTTTATTATGAAGTCTTAGCCAAATTATTACCCGGCAAACAAGCACTGCCTGAATTAGAAAGTCTTTATCGTTCAGATTTTGTCGAAATTAATCATGCTAATCAAAAACTTGACTACCCACTTCATCCGCTCATTTATAAGCCCGTTAAAAAACCAATTAATATTGTCTTTATTCTGATCGATAGTTGGCGTTTCGATATGTTGAATGCTGTCAATACGCCGAATATTTATCGTTTTGCTCAGCAAGGTTGGCAATTTCAACAACATTTCAGTGGCGGAAATGGAACTCAACCCGGTCTATTTTCTTTATTTTATAGTTTACCTGCTACCTATTGGACAGCCACGATTAATCAACATAAAAGCCCTTTGTTTATGGATAAACTACTCGCAGAAAATTACTCTATAGGTATTTTTGCAAGCGCCGAGCTGATCGCACCGCCCTTTAACCAAAATGTATTTGTCGATGTAAAAAATCTAAACACTTCAACTATAGGGCATACCCCTTACGATAGAGATAAGCAAATTACTAAAGAGTTTAAGCAGTTTATTACGCAAACCCCATCACCTTTTTTTAGCTTTTTATTTTATGATGCAGCACATAGTTTCTGTATTGGTAATAGCCCAGTGTCTATTTTTCAACCGAGCATCCCAGTCTGTGATCGTCTCATTTACACGAATCATACCAATCCAAACCCTACGTATAATCGTTACAAAAATGCCTTATACTACATAGACCAACTGGTAGGACAAGATCTGGCTTTACTTAAAAAACGCCATTTATTAGAGAATACACTTGTCCTTATTACGGCAGATCATGGTAATGAGTTTAATGATAATCATCTCGGCTATTGGGGACATGCCAGTAATTTTACTCATTTTCAAACTCAAGTCCCATTGATCATTCATTGGCCAGGACAAAAACCAATGCGGGTAAAGCATATGACGAGCCATTACGATGTGATACCCACTTTACTAAATCGAATCTTTGGCTTGCAAAACCCTTTAACAGATTACAGTGTAGGCCAATCTTTGTTTAATAAGACCCCTCCTCCTTTTTTATTAATTCATAGTTATACCAATTTAGGGCTGGTAACTAATAAAAAAATTATCACTCTCTTCCCTTCAGGTTATTTTCAAATCCAAAATCTACAAGCTAAGATGCTGCCCAATGAATCATTACCCGTGAAAAATATCTTAGCCGTTTTAGCTTTAACTCAGCGTTATTATGTTAAAGATAAAAATTAAGCCTTTTCTATTTTTTATCACTTGACAGACTCTGTGTGGCTTTAGCACAATAGACGGCCTTTGGCTATGTAGCTCAGTTGGGTGAGCAAGAAAAGAAAAAGCAACGCTTTTTCCTTGCGAACGCTCGAAGCAGGATGCGCAGGGCCGGCTTTCAAGCGGAATTGTGTAGCGCAGAAAGGAGCACAGCAAAGTAGATCGAAGTTGAAGAAGTTTAGGCTATGTAGCTCAGTTGGTTAGAGCACAGCATTCATAATGCTGGGGTCGGTGGTTCGAGCCCACCCATAGCCACCAAAAACTAATCCGGATCCTACGTTATTAAAAAATCCTATCCCTATAACCTATTTTACTCTTTCTACGCTACCCATTTGCCGTGCTATATCCAAGGTTTCAGTTAATTGTGCAACAGGAAATACTGTCATGCCATTAATCACTTGCTTGCTCCTATTCGCTTTAGGAATAATCGCTGATTTAAAGCCGTGTTTCGCCGCATCACGCAAACGTTCCTGACCATTGGGTACTGGACGGATTTCCCCGGACAAACCGACCTCGCCAAATACCAAACAATCTTCTGGAAAAGGTTTATCCCGTAAGCTCGATAACACCGCTAATAAAACCGGTAAATCCGCACTGGTTTCTAATAAACGCACCCCACCCACCACATTAATAAAAACATCTTGATCATACGTCATAATCCCCGCATGCCGATGCAATACCGCTAACAACATCGCTAAGCGATTACCTTCTAATCCTACGGTCACTCGACGTGGATTGCCTAAGTGACTGTTATCAACTAAGGCCTGTACTTCGACCAGTAAAGGGCGACTGCCTTGCCAAGTCGCCGTCACTAAACTACCTGAAACCGGCAAACCGGATCGTGACAATAACATCGCTGAAGGATTGCTAACTTCACGCAAACCTTTTTCGGTCATGACAAATACGCCTAATTCATTCACCGCACCAAAACGATTTTTAACCGATCGTATTAAACGATGTCGGCTATCGGCTTCACCTTCAAAATATAAAACTGTATCAACCATATGTTCTAAAACGCGAGGACCTGCAAGTACTCCATCTTTAGTGACATGGCCCACTAAAAATAAAGCGATACCGGTTTGCTTAGCTAAACGTGTCAATTGCATAGCACTTTCCCGAACTTGACCTACTGCGCCCGGCGCAGACTGAAGTAAATCAGTATGCATGGTTTGGATCGAGTCAATCACTAAAACTTGAGGCTTTTCTTGTAAAGCATGCATTAAAATACTTTCGACTCGGGTTTCAGTGAGCAAGCGAATTTTCTTTTGTGGTAATCCTAAACGCTGAGCACGTAACGCTACTTGCTGCAGTGATTCTTCTCCTGTTATATAAAGCACCGCGTGATGCTCACTTAATTGACAAAGACTTTGTAATAATAAAGTAGATTTTCCGATGCCTGGATCGCCACCCATGAGTATCACAGAACCTGGGACTATCCCTCCCCCCAGCACTCTATCAAGCTCTTTTATCCTTGACGAAAATCGTTCTATCTCACTGAATTGAATACTGTTTAAATCCGTTATTTTTGCATCGGCCGCCGCATAACCTTTAACACGGGGAAAAGTGTGTGAGGAGAGAGGCGCACTTTCTTCTAATATACTATTCCAAGCTTGGCATTCACCACATTGCCCAGACCATTGTAAAAACTGCCCTCCGCAGGATTGACAACTATAAACGCGTTTCGATTTAGACATGCTGTTTTTCCTGTAATAATTGACGCACAGCGCTTAATAGATCAGGAAAAACTGGAATTTCGTCGGCTAGTTCACGATTATTTAACAAGGTTTGTTCCCCATTACCGGTCAACACTAAAATAGGTTGGCAACCGACTTTAAGAGCTGCTTTAATATCTCGCAGAGAATCACCAATAGCGATAATGCCCCTTAAATCGAGTTGATAATAATCAGCAATTTGTTCAAATAAGCCGATACCCGGCTTTCTACAACAACACTGATCGTCAGGAAGGTGTGGGCAGTAAAAAACCTTATCCACCTGACCTCCCAGCGCTTTTATGCTGCTCAACATTTTTTGATGGATAACCATTAAATCAGCATCGGTGTAAAATCCTCGACCTACACCCGATTGATTGGTTGCCACAGCGATGGTGTAACCTGCCTGACTTAATAAGGCAATGGCTTCTAAACTCCCCGGAATAGGTAACCACTCCTCAGGCGTCTTGATGTAGTCCTTAGATTCAAAATTAATCACGCCATCCCGATCCAGGATGATAAATGCAGAGTTTTTAGCATTTTTAGCCATTTTTTACTCCCTTTAAGTCTCTCTTAACATTAAAGACTTATACTTTTCAGATATTTCATTAAAGTTTACAGTATATTTTCCATGGCCATACCACAACCTGAAAAAGAATTAGATGCTGCGTTTCTAACCGCTTGGCAACTAAAAGAAAAAATTAAAGAAAACTATATCTCAAGAACCCGTCATATTCACTTGAAAAAAGATGAAATACAAGAAGAAATCATAGGATTTATAAAATCAAATCGAGAAGTAGTTAAGCGATATATTGAAAACAAAACAACGACTGAAGATATCCTATTAGCTCAGATTATGAAACAATTTGAGGGGATACACAAGACGATAGAATCTTATAAACAAACCCGAAAATTTTTTCAGAATAATCCAAATAATTTTATTAAGGAAATAGAAAAAAAGCTCAAAGATATTAATGAAATATTTAATATGCTTCACTGGAAATACCCCGATATACCCGCTGAATCTATCAAGCTTACGACTGATCCCAGGTTTAACCGCTAAAATTCCCTATCGCATAACGAGTGATAACATTTTTCAAACAAGCTAGATTATTGATAAGACCTAATCCGTACTGGCGCGTTTTCTGTAATATCGGATTGCTAGCGGCAAATAGATATTTAATGCTATCCACACCACCCATCATGACACGATTATGAAAACGACGCTCTCTTTCATAACGGCGTAAAGTATGAAACGCACTTATCGATCGATGTTTCTGCTTTGCCTCGATGATCACCTTTGCTAAACACTGTGCATCAGCCAAACCTAAATTTGCACCCTGCCCCGCTAAGGGATGTAGTGTATGCGCCGCATCACCGATTAAAGCAACACTCGATTTTATGTACTGCTCTGATTCTTGGATTTTTAATGGATAACTTAAACGTGGACTTGTCGAAGCAATTTGACCTAAACACTGTTCGAAAACTTTGGTTAATTCTCCACAAAAAAGTTCGTCATTTAGCGCTTCCAAGCGTCGTATTTCTTCGGGTGTATTCGACCAAACAATGGAACATTGATGTGCATCTCTTAAAGGTAAAAAAGCCAAAGGACCATTCGCTAAAAAAACCTGTCTTGCTATCTGGTCGTGCGTCAATTCAGTTTGTACCGTTGCAATGAGTGCACGCTGCACATAATCAGTCGCTTTAATTGGCAAATCAGCCCATTGTCGAACTTTAGATTGCTCCCCATCGGCACCGACTAGCAAACGGGTACTTATTTCTGCTCCAGACGCTAATGTAACTACCACTTGATTTTTTTCTATCTGCATATCGACTAATGCATCCGGTGTAAACCAAGTCAACTCACTATTCGTTTTTGCTTGTGTGTGTAGTGCTTGTTCTAAATCATAATTCTTGACGATATAACCTAAACTGGCTTGACCGATATCCGCACTATCAAAAAAAAGATGGGCTGCTTGTCCAGATTCCCATACTTGCATACTACGGAACGGCGCATCGTGTTTTCTGTTGAACCGCTGCCAAACATTCAGTTCTTGCAAATAATGCTGCGAACCCAAAGTAATAGCAATAACGCGAAGTTGAGAAGTAAGACTTGAGGATATATTAGGAGAAGTCTCTTTATTTATTAGGGCGATCTTTAAATCTTGATCCTTTAAGTGACAAGCCAGTGTTAAGCCAACAATACCTCCGCCAACAATAACGATATCATAATCAGTTTGTACTTCTAAAGTCATAATGACTCAGAATATTGATAAGTAACATATTCCGGATACCAAAATTGACGATCGATTTCTTCAGCTAAATCAATCGACTCCGAAATTTTTGCTAATCCTTCCTGGCGCGCTTGAGTTGCTACAGCGAGCCCAATACAGCGACTAATCGCATGTATGTCTTCAAAATTAGGTAATAATGCATTTTTTGTATCGGAAGTTTGGCTAACAAAACGACTTAAGGCTTTAGATGCTTCCCAAAGCATTCCCTCGCTCAAATGCGTCGCTTGAGCTATGACGACACCCAAACCTATTCCTGGATAAATAAGGGCATTATTACACTGTGCAATTGATATTTTTTCACCTTTAAAATCAACTTGACCAAAAGGACTACCCGTCGCAATGAGCGCACGTCCTTCTGTCCAATTGAGTAAATCATCCGGAGTGGCTTCTGATTTCTCAGTAGGATTGGATAAAGGAAAAATAATAGGATCTTCGACCTGTGCAGCCATAGTTTTAACAATCGCTTCAGTGAAAATTCCACCTTGACCAGAGCAACCGATTAATACCGTGGGTTTAAATTGTTTCACCACATCATACAATTGTAACGTAGTGACTGTTTCACCCATCAAATGTTGTGCATAGGGTTTTTGAAAAATAGTCAGCCCCGACGTTGCATCATGTATCAAACCATGTCGACCTACCAAATAAAATCGTGATAAGGCTTCTTCTCTAGATAGACCTTGTCGTACCATCCCTGCACAGAGTTGGTCAGCAATCCCGGTGCCTGCTGTTCCAGCACCCACAATAACAACACGCTGTTCAGTTAAAGGAATTTTAGTCCGATGGATAGCAGATAAAAGTGCAACCAAAGTCACCACACCCGTTCCTTGCATATCATCATTAAAAGTACACATTTGGTCATGATAGCGTTCTAAATTACGCCTAGCATTTTCCCGACCAAAGTCTTCCCAATGTAAATAAGCTCGAGGTAATTTTCGTTGTATCGCTGAGACTATGTTTTCTACCATATCATCATATTTTTGACCCGCTAAGCGTGGATGACGCCAGCCCAAATACATCGGATCATTCAGTAATTGTTCATTGTTAGTTCCGACATCGATTTGAATAGGTAATAACCGATTGGGATGAATGCCCGCACACAAAACATAAACCATCAATTTTACAATACAGATATCCATTCCACCAACCCCTTGATCGCCAATACCTAATACCCCTTCGCCATCCGTCATCACGATAATATCCACTTCGGAATTCAAACGATTTTCCAGGATTTCATCAATATGATCTCTATTTGGATAAGCGATATACAAACCTCTTGGTTGCTGGAATTCATGGCTAAATTGCTCAACGGCTTTTCCAACCGTCGGCGTATACAAAATAGGCAACATTTCAGTTAAATGTTGACTCACTAATTTATAAAACAACACCTCATTCGTATTATGCAAACTACGTAGATAAAGATGCTTTTCTAAATTATTTTCTTTTTTTAAAAATTGTTGATAAACACGTAATTCTTGTTGCTGCAAACTTTCAATACTATACGGTAACTTACCCCGTAATCCCAATTGTTGCCGTTCTGATTCAGTAAATGCGGTACCTTTATTTAACTTAGCGGTAGTTAATAACGCTGAACCCAACGCGTTAGTTTCCAGGTAAAGAACCTTAGCATTTTTTTTATCAATGATGGATCTAAATTTTGGCATACTAATATTCTTCTTTTTGTAAAGTTAAACCACGAGTCAAACCGGGAAGTCGGCCATGAATGCCCATTAAGCGGCGAGACAAATTTCTTTTACAACGTGGAAGTAAATCCATTGCTAATAGACCATTATTGTAAATGAAAGTCAACGGCCCGAAACGGGGCTGCAATCGCGTCAATCGCTCGGTAAATCGGATGATTTGTCGCTGTGCCGTCAAACGTGCATTGAGATACGATTGAGCCAAACTCGCATCAGCCAAATCTTTATGTTGTTGCAAAGCATGTACTATCAAATCTACGCATTCAGCCATATCTTGTAAACCTAAATTTAGACCTTGGGCGGCAATCGGAAGTAAAGTATGCGCGGCATTTCCTAATAGGATCAACCCTGCTTGCGCTTGAGTTGCTGAAATACAACTTTTTAAAGGATAAGTCTGTGGTGGAGTATAGTGTAATAGCTTACCAAAACGATAAGAAAAATGTTGTTGTAAATTCTCCAAAAACTCTGACGCCGTTAAATTTTGTAAGGCTTCAATCGTTTTCGGTTCTGAAGTCCAAACTAAGCCTATTTTATTAGCCAGCAAAGGTAAACAAGCAATAATGCCTTGTTTCGTAAAACGTTGATAGGCAATATGTCGATGATGGCGACTAATATCAATGAATGTCGTCAAAGCGGCCTCCGAAGTAGGCCTAATGTTTAAACCAATTTTCAGCAAACTGCGGACAGTAGAGTGTGTCCCATCCGCAGCAATAATTAAACGTGGATAAATAATTTTTTTTTCGTTTTGAAGATGACTGAATACAACCTGCCAAACCCCTTCATGTTGGTTGATTGATTCACAGAGAGCAGGATTATACAGATCTAAACTCCCTTGCGCCCTTTTGCTAGCCCCAGCCTGAAGCAAAGCCTTAGTTAATTCATATCCCAAACGATCCGCAGGAATAACGGCACCTAATTGTGGAACACCCAACTCTTTTGCATTCATTCTCGATTGAGCAAAACAAGCCTGCTGCGAAATATGCACGCTATTAATCGGATTTGCATACATTTCTAAAGCAGTCCATACATTTAATGTCTGTAAAATACGTAGACTTGCCAAATTCAAAGCGATAGGCTTACTTTGTGCAGGTAAAGCCTCATCGAGGGACTTAAAAGAGGATTGTTCGATCAGCGCGATCCGTAATGGTAAAGAGGATAAAGCTAAAGCGAGACTACTTCCTATGATTCCCGCACCCACGATGAGAATATCGTAATCCTGTTTCATGAGGAGGTTCGCATTATATTTTCAATGTCAGCGATATCTTTGGGTGTTTGAGATGTCAACACTTCACAGGCGTCATGAGTCACTCGTACATCATCTTCAATACGGATACCAATATTCCACCATTTTTTATCAATACTCGGTGCTGGACTGATGTAAATACCGGGCTCTACCGTGAAAACCATTTCCGGTTCTAAACTGCGCCATTTTTTTTCTACTCGATAACAACCCACATCATGGACATCTAAACCTAACCAATGACTACAACCGTGCATATAAAATTTTTGATAACTTTTTTGTTGAATGAGATCACTAACATTCCCTTTCAATAAACCCAAATCTACTAAACCTTGCGTTATACACTCTACACAGATTTTCTGTAACTTGTTCCATGCAACACCTGGTTTTATCAACGCTAGGATCGCTTGCTGAGCTTTTAATACAATTTGATAAATAGCTTTTTGTTCTGAACTAAAACGACCATTGACTGGAAAAGTTCGAGTAATATCGGAGGCATAGTGTTGATATTCGCACCCGGCATCAATTAATACTAAATCACCCGATTTTAACTGAGCACGATTTTCCATGTAGTGTAAAATGCAACTATTTGCTCCACTTGCAACAATATTAGGATAAGCTAAGGCTTGGCTCCCTTGTTGGTAAAATTCATAGAGTAATTCTGCTTCTAATTGATATTCATATACACCTGGCCGACACGCTTGCATTGCTCGCTGATGAGCTTTACTGGAAATATGGGCCGCCTGGCGCAAGCTATCCAATTCAGTTGGACTTTTTCTAAGTCGCATTTCATGAACTGTATTAACTAATTTTTTAGCATACTCCACCGGAGTTTTTTTTAAGCGCGCTAATAACTTATTAATTCGTTCTAAAATTGGGTTGTGCAGTTTTTCATCCCAAAGATGATAGCAAACACGACTTAAATATTTAGGAAAATTCACTTCAAATTGATCGATAGGATAAGCTTCATCCACCCCGAATTCTTCACAAGCTCGTATTTGGCCAATACGTTCACCATTCCAAATCGCAGCGGCTGAGTCCTCTGGACGATTGAATAAAATAAACCTACCAAATTTAGTATTATCAGGTATGAGTAGCGCTATCGCCTCAGGTTCAGGAAATGCAGTTAAATAGTAAAAATCGCTGTTTTGGCGATACGGATACAGTACATCGCCATTCCGTATAGATTCTGGCGCTGCCATTAAAACAATAAGCTCATCGCTCTGTATTTGGGATAATAATTGCTTGCGCCGATGCTGTAATTCCAAAAGATTAAACATAGATCATTAGCAGTAGATGGTCTTTTTAATGAAGATACATAGAGCCTGTACTTCCTTCTACTGAGTAACGAATTAACTCTTCATAAATCAAAGGGATAGCATGAGTAATAAACTCGATTGCTTCATCATAAGCCAGTTTATCAAGTTCAGTTACTTCTAAATGGTTAATTTCAAGCTTGGCAATCTCGGCAATACAATACAAGGCTTCGTGTATAACATCCGGTGTCTCATCTTCAATAGAGCTCCCCCCTAAGCCTAACCCATATAAAAAACCCTCACACCACAAGCTTAAGGCTTCAGCACGTTCTTCTAATTCATGTTGTTCATCCGGCAACAATAATTGAAACGCTTGCAAGCCACTTAACTGACGACAGGCCGCATCATACAAGCCCACAATGGCACCTTGCGATCCCAGCATAAAGGGAGGCCTAGTACCCAAGCGCTTTAGCAAAATATCGATCAAAAAGCCGCCGTTAAGTTTAGGGCCCACACATACAAAGCCGCATAACATACCATGTATTTCCGCTGGAGAAGTAGCTACTTCTGCTTGCGTCAATAAATGGTAAAAATCATCGAAAGCAGGGGCTTTAGCCTGAGTTTGCATGGGCGTACTCTTTTAAAGAAAGTAAGTCTTAACTATATTACCATTCTAAGCAGTGTTAATACAGCTAAGCAAACCTTAACAAAAATAAAATCCGCATAAAGCCCGTCATAATGTAAGGTATTTTCTTTATTTGGCGCCAATTTTGCATTAAGACTTAACGTTAAATTTTTTAATTAATAGACAGTAAGCGCTTAAAATAGATTATACTATTCAAGTATCTGACTCAGTCGATAGTTTTTCGATCGATACTTTCATAAAGTCAGGGATAGTTGATTTATTTACGGTGTGCATGCTTGCAGGGTGTGTCGTCATTCAGCGATGATGGCACACACCCTAACAAGAAGCCTAAAGTAGATAGACTTAATCCCACCTGCATCCCAGGATCAGGAAACGAGCTGAGTCAGATATTTTTAATATCATAGGAAGCTATGGATACTCGCCAATTATCTCGTAAGAAATTACAACAGCAGCGAGCCAACCTTACTTTAAACGAACAAAAAATAGCTTCTGCTATCATTACCGAACGGTTAAGTCATCATCCACTATTTTTACAAAGCCGAACGATCGCCAGCTATATAGCCATTCAACAGGAAATTGATCCCTCAGCACTCATTCAAAAAGCCTGGCACAATAAGCAAACTTGCTATTTACCCATTTTACAAGGACAGCAATTAATATTCTGTGCTTATCAAGCGGATACGTTGTTAAAAAAAAATCGATTTAATATTCCTGAACCTCCTTTATCTTTAGATGCTTGCATTGCGCCTGACGCTATCGATTTAGTCTTAGTTCCTCTGGTAGGCTTTACCGAAAAAGGTCAACGCTTAGGAATGGGTGCGGGTTTTTATGATCGAAGCTTTGCTTTTTTATTACATTCACCTCAATCGATACGGCCTTTTTTACTTGGCCTTGCCTATGAGTGGCAAAAGTTAGCTTCTTTCAATGAAAGAAGCTGGGATGTTCCTTTAAATGCCATTATGACTGAAAAACAAATTTACTTTAGTCAGGTTAAATGAACCATTTTTGTTTCTCTACGAATACATTTGAAATAAATGATCTAAATGTTGGCTGAATTGTTTAAACAAGCTTCCATTTTTATCCTTTTCCGGTGGTGCATTAAACAAGACTGCAAACGCACCTAAGTCACCATTTTGCAATCTAAAATAACCGGCAATGGTATACACCGATTTTGGTATACTTATATGGCCTGTTTTAAAACTTGACCATTGCATCCAAGGATGCTGCGCAGTCATCATCCCACGCCAAATTTTTTGTTGTCCTGGCACAACTAAGCTTCCATAATATATCGGAAAATCACGTTTATTTTTATACATCCCTTCTAACAGAATAATAAGATCTTGGGCCGAAACACGATTTAATGGGGTTAATCCGCTCGCATTTTTGAAGAGGGGTAAACCACCCGCATTCTTAATAAGAAAATGAGTGTTTGCCACCATCGGTTTATAGTTATTAAAAAGTAATTGTGTCGCATCACTCAATTCTACTGATGCAACTAATTTCGTTTGACTGTCTCGCCATAAGTCCAGCATCAACGTATCGGCTATATAATTATTACTATAAAATAGCATGTCCTGCAAAGAATGAATCAGTGGATCACTGTCTAATTGGGTTAACAATCTATCAGTGGGCAATAAAGGCCTTGATTCAACCTTTACGTGACCCTTTAAACTGATACCCGATTTTTTTAAAAAGGCTACTAATAAATTTGCAGTAGTTAAATTGGGATCGCCGACAGAACGATAAAGCGTTAATGGTTTACTTAGTACACCTAATTGACCGGAAATTATTAAAATTTCTTTTTTATTCTGTGTAACTCGATTAAGTTGAATAGTATTATTTTTTCCAGAAATCGTGTGCACACTGCCTTTAAGGACGACATTATCTAAAGCATAGGGTATAATTTTTACTATTGCGGCATCACCTACTTTCAAACCCGGTGAAATAGTAACGGCGATGTTTCCAAAATTTGTACCTGATGAAGTAAGTAAACCATTATAGGCTACACTTGAATGAGTTTTTGCTAGGATTCGATCGGGATCGTTTAGAATAACCTTACCAAAATAAGAGGTGTTAACGATTAAATAACCTGTTATTTTATTTAAACCTATGTGTTGTAGATTATTTATTAAGCTCCAAATCTTTTCATTAGTGAATTCAGGATCACCCAAACCATAAAAAACTAAATCTCCGTATAATATGCCCGCTTTAATGTGTCCTCTTATATAAACTTGCGTCGAAAAAGTATGTCGATCTCCCCAGTGCGTTAATACACTCGCAGCAATAAAAAGTTTCGTTACCGATGCGGGAATTAAACGTAATTGCTCATTCTTAGCATAAAGGATCTTAGGATGGGTCAAATCAACCATTAGCTCTGAACTTTGAATATTCTCTTCATTAGCCAGTACTGTCGCACAAACAAAATAAAAAAATATCAATAAATAGTTTAACAACCCATATTTTTTCTTTTTCATGTGGAATCTATTTGGTGAAGCTCAAAGCATTCATTATTAAGGCTTGAATAGACTCACAGTGATTGGATTTTTGCCCAGTGTCACGAGGCAGATTGCAAATCAAGCAATAACACAGACAAAAATTCAAATGCGTAGAGTTTATTAATGACTGATAACTTGCCATACTCCTTGGCTATTCCGGCAGGCTATGTAGTTAAAAGAAGGGGGATCAAAGAAACCTCGAATTAACTTTATTTCATAATCTCTACATCCTTGTCCTTCAGGATTAACGAAAATTTCTTTACTAGTAAATACAAATCGAGCACCCGTAGTATCGCTAGTCCAACTGATAAACTGCGTAGGTTGCGCAGTGGCTACTAAATTTTTCAACTTACTATGATCCGTATTTCCCATAAAATGCGCAATAGAAGGATCAACAAAAATATCCTTACTATTATCTAACTGCGGTTCTACTGGTGTTTGCGGTATCTGTACGTGATGACTTGCACAGGCTGTCAAATTTAAAATAAACGTCCCAATGAATAAACATTTAATGATTTTTTTTTGCATCATTTATTTCCTCAATACGCGTACGGACTAACTGTCCTCGATTAATGCCACATAATAATTCGAAACGAAAAGATGACGTGCTTTCTGCTATTTGCTCAATAGGTAAACCCGTTCCCCATAGCACCACAGGATCGCCTATCTTAGCATCCCATTGATTCGACAAATTAACTGTCAACATATCCATAGAAACTTGACCTATCAATTCACTGAGTTTGCCATTCACCAAAATAGGGGTCCCACTTTCAGCTCGATGTGGATAGCCATCGCCATATCCTATAGCCACAATTCCTACACGTAATGGTTTAGGAGCGATCCATGTTCCTCCATATCCGACTCTATCGCCTGGTTCTAATTGATGAATTGAAATAATTTCAGATTTTAAAGTCATTACCGGTTTAAGCGCATACTGTACGCCTGATGATTCTGGAAAAGGTGACACACCATAGAGCATTAATCCTGGGCGCACCCAGTCGGCATGAACTTTAGGAAAAGCTAAAATCGCAGCAGAGTTAGCTAAACTGGTTGGAAATTGGCATTCTTTAAGAACCTGATCAAAGCGTTTTATTTGGTTTTTAGTCGTTGTATCCTCTGGTTTATCGGCACTTGAAAAATGTGTCATCACACAAACAATATTTAGCCAAGAACAGTGATGGAGCTTTTCTAAAACAGCTTCAAAATCATTCGGTGAAAACCCTAAACGATTCATTCCGGTATTTATTTTTAACCATACGTTAATAGTGGCGGGTAATGGATGTTCGCTCAACCAATTTAGCTGATTGCAATCATGTATGACGGTATCTAACTCATAATCAGTTAATAAAGGAATTTCATCCTTGGAAAACAAGCCTTCCATTAAAACTATCCGTTGCTTTAATCCTGCCTGACGTAAATACAATGCTTCTTCTGAACAGGAAACACCGAAACCCTCGACATCGCTTAGTGCTTTTGCGATAGAAAGTAAACCATGCCCATACGCATTCGCCTTAACCATAGCCAATAATTGGGATTGTGGTGCAATTTCACGTATGCGTTTAACATTATGACGTAGTGCACCTAAATCAAGTTCTACAGTAAAGGGTCTGCTCATGCATAATTCTCAGCATGATAACGTTGCGGAGCAAAATTTTCAAAACGAGTATATTTTCCTAAGAAGGTCAGTCGCACCTTACCGGTAGGTCCATTACGCTGTTTAGCAATAATAATTTCTGCGCTACCTTTATCTGGGCTGCCTTCATTATAAACTTCGTCACGATAAATAAAAATAATCAAATCGGCATCTTGTTCAATCGCACCTGAATCCCGTAAATCAGACATCACCGGTCTTTTATCGGCACGTTGTTCTAAACTACGGTTTAACTGCGACAATGCGATAATAGGCACATCCAATTCTTTAGCTAAAGCTTTTAAACTGCGCGAAATTTCGGATATTTCTGTCGTGCGGTTTTCCTTAGAACCTGGTACTTGCATTAATTGGATATAATCGATAACAATTAATCCTAATGCGCCTTGCTCTTTAGCCACTCTTCGTGCACGCGCACGAACTTCTCCAGGACTTAACGCTGCCGTATCATCAATAAACATCTTTGCTTCTGATAACATGCTGACTGCTGAAGTGACACGAGGCCAATCTTCATCACTTAATTTTCCTGTCCGTATTTTATGCTGATCAATTCGTCCTAATGACGACATCATACGCATCGCTAATGCCTGACCTGGCATTTCCATGCTAAAAATCAATACGGGTTTATCCCCTTGTATTGCTGCATGTTCTGCAATATTCATGGCAAATGTTGTTTTTCCCATTGACGGTCGGCCTGCAACAATCACGAGATCAGCGGGTTGTAACCCCGATGTCATTTCGTCTAAATCTTTATAAGCAGTGGAGAGTCCCGTGATCACTTGATCGGAATGAAACAAGATATCAATTCTATCGACCGCTTTTGCCAAAAAATCGCTAATTCTAAGTGGACCACTCCCACGTGTGCCTTGATCAGAAATCTGAAATACTTTTCGCTCCGCTTCGTCTACCAGTTCAGTGATCGAACGTCCTTCTGGCATGAAAGCATTTTCAGTGATTTCAGAAGCGATACCAATCAATTGGCGTAAAATTGAACGTTCTCGTACGATATCGGCATAAGCGACGATATTGGCAGCACTGGGTGTATTGCGCACCAATTCAAATAAATAAAGATCGCCGCCTATTTCTATCAATTGATTCGAGCTTTTTAAAGCATCTGTAAGAGTGACTACATCAAAAGGCTTCGCATGATTGGCAAAACTAACAATCGTACGAAATAAGATACGATGTGATAACAGATAAAAATCTTTTTCTTTTAATCTGTCTGCAACTCTATCCCATGCTTGATTATCCAGCATTAATCCACCTAAAACCGATTGCTCGGCTTCAAGTGAATGTGGAGGTAACTTAAGATGATCGGTTTTTTGCATAGCAAGAATTGCCTAAACCATAAACTAACAAAAAAATCCTTGTTGCTAGTTTAAATTAAATCTTTTACAGAAGTTAGTAAAGTGCTGTATTTATTCCTATAAAGATACTCTTAGCACTTGAATTTTTATCTGGGTTGCTGCTTAACTCGCAATCCTCATGGTTGTCAATACGCTTCAGTTGCTTTTTTATTTTCGCAGTCTTGCGAAAAAATCAATTGCTATGAGTATAATAGGACTTATCGTTCAAAATACAACATCCTTGTTATATTAGCCAGCTGTAAGTAATATAAAGCGGCCTGTCGAAATTTTGTTGGATAAATAATTATTCTTCTGCAACAACATTTACTTTCAATATTGCGATAACATCACTGTGTAATTGCACAGTGACTTCATGTTCACCCAATTGACGTAACGGACCATTAGGTAAGCGAATTTCACTCTTTTCAAGTGTGACACCTGCAGCATTTGCTGCACGGACTAATTCAGAAATACCAATAGAACCATATAAACGACCTTCTTCTGCTGACTTAACCGGTATGGTTAATGCTAAATCATTGATAGCCGCGGCACGCGTTTCCGCGACGTCTAATTTTTCTTGTGCGACTTTCTCTAATTCAGCACGCTTCATTTTGAATTCAGCGATAGTTTCCTTATTAGCAGGTACCGCCTTGTTTTCAGGGTATAAATAATTTCGCGCATAACCGTTACGCACCGTCACTTGATCCCCTAAATCACCTAAAGAATGTATTTTTTCTAATAAAATTACTTGTGCCATGAAAAATAAACCTCAAAATTCACTTGTTAACTCTTTATGTATCAACTGTTACTCTCTATTCTTAACCGATAGCGTAAATTAACCCAGCTATCGATAACTGCGAATAGTATCAGTGCAGTGGCTACATAAGGAAAAAAAACTACCAATAGTACATAAAATAGAAAAATCCATTTATTAGCCACGTTTCTTAAATCCGCCACCGCATGAAAAACACTTAACCCTGCTAATACAAAAATTAATCCCACAACAGGTAAGACATCTTGCGCTAATACTATTCCTAGGAAACTTAATATACCTATCCCTAAAAGAAGGAGTACTTCCCATAGACTCAGCCGGACACTTTTTAATTCCAGTCGAAACTGGCCCGGATTATATAGCATTGACTGCAACCCTCGTGCAAGTATTAAATTAATAAGTACCGACAAGGAAATAAATGCGACTTGAAAACCAGTAGCAAACTTAGCAAAAAATTGAAAATGTGCTGTGTTAATAGCGACATTAAATTGATTTTTAACTAATGTGGCATAATGCTCGAACTGATTTGACCATACCTCATTGATATGTGGTATCCATAAATGCACTAAGAGCACTGCTAATAAACCGAGCAACAGACTGGTTGTTAATACAGCTTTCCAACTCTGTGTTTGACGTAAAATTAAGGCTAACACATACGTAAATAAACTGCCGCCAATAATTCCATATAAAATAATTAAACGATTACCTAAACTAGCGACAACAACGGCCGGTAAAATAACCCATAATAATACGATAACCCCTTCTTTAGCGCCCTTACGTAAGGTAACTAAAGAAACAATGACATTACTCACCCATCCGAACAAAGGAAGAATAGTAAAAAGTAGTCCTACTATGACGGCCTGTCGGCGGCCACGCATCACATAGCTTGCAAAACGATGCAGTATACCTCTTGGACTTGTCGAACTTGAATTTTTTTCTATGTTGCCGCTCAATTCGCAATCCTCATGGTTCTCATCATTTTTAGCCTATCTCAAAACATTAACCCATGTTTTGATGTTTATCACAATAAGGAAGTAATCCTAAAAACCGTGCGCGTTTAATCGCTTGCGTCAATTTACGTTGAACGCTAGCGGTAGTTCCTGTTGTGCGACTGGGAACTATTTTAGCGGTCTCCGTCAAATGATTTTTTAAAAGAGGGAGATCTTTATAATCGACCTGCATACCTTCAGCAGAAATTCGGCAATGCTTACGGCGTCTATTTTGATAATTGTTCATAAAATCTATTCATCCTAATAATTAAAAGCTGATAATTAATATTACAAGGTTACACCGCTCTTCCTTCAACTTCAGTCTCTCTGGAATCTCTGGAATCTCTGGAATCTCTGGAATCTCTGGAATCTCTGGAATCTCTGGAA